>NZ_KV786026.1:0-1344 GCF_001806795.1 Brevibacterium sp. HMSC22B09
TTGTATGTGTTGCTCCTTAGAAAGGAGGTGATCCAGCCGCACCTTCCGGTACGGCTACCTTGTTACGACTTAGTCCCAATCACCGGTCCCACCTTCGACGGCTCCCCCCACAAGGGTTAGGCCACCGGCTTCGGGTGTTACCGACTTTCGTGACTTGACGGGCGGTGTGTACAAGGCCCGGGAACGTATTCACCGCAGCGTTGCTGATCTGCGATTACTAGCGACTCCGACTTCACGTAGTCGAGTTGCAGACTACGATCCGAACTGAGACCGGCTTTAAGGGATTCGCTCCACCTCACGGCATCGCCACCCTCTGTACCGACCATTGTAGCATGCGTGAAGCCCAAGACATAAAGGGCATGATGATTTGACGTCATCCCCACCTTCCTCCGAGTTGACCCCGGCAGTCTCCTATGAGTTCCCACCATCACGTGCTGGCAACATAGAACGAGGGTTGCGCTCGTTGCGGGACTTAACCCAACATCTCACGACACGAGCTGACGACAACCATGCACCACCTGTACACCAGCCCCGAAGGGCGCACCTATCTCTAGGCGATTCCAGTGCATGTCAAGCCTTGGTAAGGTTCTTCGCGTTGCATCGAATTAATCCGCATGCTCCGCCGCTTGTGCGGGCCCCCGTCAATTCCTTTGAGTTTTAGCCTTGCGGCCGTACTCCCCAGGCGGGGAACTTAATGCGTTAGCTACGGCGCGGAATCCGTGGAATGGACCCCACACCTAGTTCCCAACGTTTACGGCATGGACTACCAGGGTATCTAATCCTGTTCGCTCCCCATGCTTTCGCTCCTCAGCGTCAGTAACAGCCCAGAGTCCCGCCTTCGCCACCGGTGTTCCTCCTGATATCTGCGCATTTCACCGCTACACCAGGAATTCCAGACTCCCCTACTGCACTCCAGTCTGCCCGTACCCACTGCACGCGCACCGTTAAGCGGCACGATTCCACAGCAGACGCGACAAACCACCTACGAGCTCTTTACGCCCAATAATTCCGGACAACGCTTGTACCCTACGTATTACCGCGGCTGCTGGCACGTAGTTAGCCGGTACTTCTTCTGCAGGTACCGTCACCCAAAGGCTTCTTCCCTACTGAAAGAGGTTTACAACCCGAAGGCCGTCATCCCCCACGCGGCGTCGCTGCATCAGGGTTCCCCCCATTGTGCAATATTCCCCACTGCTGCCTCCCGTAGGAGTCTGGGCCGTGTCTCAGTCCCAGTGTGGCCGGTCGCCCTCTCAGGCCGGCTACCCGTCGTCGTCTTGGTAGGCCATTACCCCACCAACAAACTGATAGGCCGCGAGCCCATCCCCAACCGAAAAACTTTCCACC
>NZ_KV786027.1:0-26289 GCF_001806795.1 Brevibacterium sp. HMSC22B09
GCAGATTCACGCGTTAATGCAGCGCATTTAAGCGCAAAACTGCATTAGCGCGTGAGTCTGGGTTGGTGGGCGAGGTGGAGCCGGGCTGGCCCGGCGACGCCGGCTTGGCGCCGCCACCAGGCTGGCGTCAGGAACGCGGCGAAGCCTTGACTCCGCGGCGGATGCGCTCCTGCCAGGCGGTCATGATCCGCTCCGGTGTGGGCCGGGAGATGAGCGAACCGACAACGTAGGCGACAAGCGATGCGCCCAGACCGAAGTAGATCGGCGTGTTTGCCATGAGCCCGTTGACGATCATGAAGATGACGGCCGCGCCCGTGCCTGCGATCATGCCGGCCAGAACGCCGACGATTGTGCCGCGCTTCCACACCAGGCCGCCGACAATCGGGATGAACAGGCCGGCTACGAGGATGTTGTAGGCGATAGTCAGCGCATCGACCACGCTGGTCATGACGCAGGCCAGGATGATCGACACGACACCGAGGCTGACCAGGTAGATGCGCGAGTCGCGCACTTCGTCGCCGGTTTCGCGCACGAGGCTGCCGCGCAGCGCTCCGCCAAGACCCGTACTCGCCGCAGTGCGCTTTGTCAGTGCGGGTTCGACGACATCCTGGCGCAGAACAGTCGAGGCAGCCAGAAGTGCGCCCGAGGACGTCGACATGACGGCCGACAGCGCTGCCGAAAGAACAAGTCCCGCAAACAGCGGTGTCAGTGCGTGTTCGGTGACGGCGGTGAACACCTGGTCAGAGTCTTCGATGCCGGGCACCAGCACGCGGGCGCCCACACCCACAAGGGCGCCGGCGGCACCGTAGAACACGCAGTACACACCCGCGGCAAAACCGCCCCAGCGCGCGGTTTCGGGGGAGCGGGCAGTGAATACGCGCTGCCAGATGTCCTGGCCGATGAGCAGGCCGATGGTGTAGATCAGCACGTAGGTGATGATCATGTTCGGTCCGATGGCCACCGGGTCGAACGCTTCGGGACCCACAACGTCGCGAATGTTGCTGAAGCCGCCGGCGTCTTGCAGCACGATCGGCAGCAGGATGAGGAAGATGCCGACGGTCTGGATGAGGAACTGCACGAAGTCGGTCATAGTGATCGACCACATGCCGCCGAGCATGGAGTAGATCATGACGACAGCACCGCCGATGAGGACTGCCGGCACCCGGTCGATGCCCAGCAGGGAGTGGAAGATCGCGCCGTAGGCAACTGTCGAGGTCGTCGAGATCATCAGGCCGTAGGCAGTCATGATGATGCCCGACACGGTGCGGGAGCCAGCACCGTAGCGCAGCTCCAGCATCTGGGAGACCGTGTAGATTCCCAAACGCTGAATCGTCGGGGCGAAGGCCAGACTGAGGATGATGATGCCAAGGCCGATGCACACCACCAGCCACATTCCAGACAGTCCGTGGACGTATCCCAGCCCGACACCTCCGACGGTGGAAGCCCCGCCGAGAACAACGGCAGCCATCGTGCCCATGAAGACCAGCGGTCCCAACCGCCGGCCGGCCACCAGGAAGTCCTCCTGGTTCTTCGCGCGGATTCGACCCCAAACGCCGAATGCGAGCATGCCGGCAATGTAGACGGCTACGACAGCTGTTTCCATAGTGTTTCTCTCTTGTGGGAAGGATGGCGGGGCAGCGGCTGAAGCTGCCCCGCCAGGTGTGCTTACGGGTGGGCGGTGTCAGACCGTCACGTGGATGAGCGTGGGAACATCAGCGCCCAAAGCCTCGGCGACTGCGCGTTCCAGCTGGTCAGCGCAGTCAGGGTCGGAGGCGCTCAATTCTACGCCCTTGCCGCCGAAGGCTGTGCCCAAAGCGGCGAAGTTCGGCCTGGCCAGGTGGACGGCGAACGGGTCGATGTCCCGTTCCTCCATCTGGGCTTCGATTTCGGCGTATCCGCCGTTGTCGACGATGACCATGGGGATGCCCAGGCGGAGTTCGACGGCCGTCATAACTTCCTGAATGGAGAACATCGCGGCGCCATCACCCACGTGGACGACCACCGGGCGGTCCGGGTCTGCCAGCTTCGCTCCGATGGCGGCGGGAATGCCGTAGCCGAGCGTTGCGAAGCCCGGCATATAAAGAAGCTGGTCTTCCGTGCGGGCTTCCAGCGCGTGGACGGCGCCGTCGTAGGTGACCTGCGAAGAGTCACCCGCAATGACGGTCCCAGGACCACCAGCAGCCGCAATGGCCCGGGTCGTCCACACGCCCACACCGTCGGGGAATTCGCCCTGCCATTCGCGGTTGAGCTCGGCTGTCCGCTCAGCTCCGCCGCGTGCGGGCTGTTCGCCCAGTTCCCTGCTCAGAGCGTCGACGAAAGCGCGGCTGTCGGAGTGGACGAGGATGTCACCGGGCAGGTTCTTGTGCAGCTGGTCGGGGTCGATGTCGCAGCGGATAACGGTCTGGGCCGGCTGATCTGCCGGCTGTTCGGGTGGGCATCCCAGGTGGTCCCACGAATTCACGCCGCGCGCGCCGATCCGTCCGCCCCACAGGTCCGAATCGGCAAGTTCAGAGCCGATCACCAGCAGAACGTCCGCGGTCTGCGACTCCTTCTGCACCGCGGGGAAGCGCACGCTTGCGCCCAGGGCCAGCGGGTGTGATTCGTCAATTGCGCCCTTGCCGTTGGCGGTGGTGACCAGCGGTGCGTCGAGCTTTTCAGCCAGTGCGGTCAACTGCCCTGCCATGCGACGAGCGCCGCCGCCGGCGATGATGAGCGGACGCTCAGCGGCAGTCAGCGCCTGCGCGGCTTCGGCGACAACAGCGTCAGCCGGCTGTGTCGGCTGGATGGTGCGCGGCACCTCGGCGGTTCCGTGCCAGGGGCCTTCGAGAACATCGAGCGGCACCTCGATGTGGATAGGCCCGGGGCGTTCCGAATTGAACCGGGCGAAGGCCTCGGAAACAGCGGCTGCGGCACCTTCTGCGGTGCGGGTGCGCTTGGAGCCGACCAGCAGGTTGTCGATGGCTTCCGCGGTGGCCTTTGTTTCGTGCAGCAGGCCGACGTCGGCCCGTTCGAGCCCGTTGGGCACACCGGGGGACAGGATGAGCATGGGGCGGGATTCCGCGTAGGCGGTCGCGGCTGCCGTGATGACGTTCGTCAGTCCCGGTCCGGAGGTTGTGATGACAACACCGGGTTTGCCGCTGAGCAGGTAGTAGCCGTCCGCGCCGTAGCCTGCGCCCTGTTCGTGGCGGGGTGTGATGGCGCGGATGCCGAAGGTCTCCAGGTGGCGGTAGAACTCGAGATTGTGTGTTCCGGGGATGCCGAACACGGTGTCGACGCCGTGGGCGGCCAGGGCGGCGATGACGGCCAGGCCGCCGTTGCGGTGGGCGTCGTCAACGCGCTCCAAGCGCTCGTTGATGCTGGTCACGTGTGCTCCTTGGCGGTTTTTGGGGATGGACGGGGGATGGGGGTACGAGGTGGAGCTCCCCTCCCGCTGCTGCCGTGTGGGTCAGCGTGCGGGAGGGGAGTGGGTCAGCCGAGGTTGTCGGCGGCGAAACCGGTGGGGCCTTCGGCGCCTTTCTTCTGGGCGGCCCACAGGGAGAGCAGTTCGTAGCCGACCTGTGCTGCGGCCAGGCCGGTGATTTCGGCGTGGTCGTAGGCGGGGGCGACTTCGACGATTTCAGCGCCGACGACGTTGAGGCCCTGGAGGCCGCGGATGGAGTTGAGCAGTTCGCGGCTCGTCATGCCGCCGGCCTCCGGTGTGCCGGTGCCGGGTGCGGCTGCGGGGTCGAGCACGTCGATGTCGACGGAAATGTAGACGGGTGCATCTCCCAGGCGCTTGCGGATGCGAGCGACGATGTCCTGCAGCGGCTGGAACTGGTAGTCATCAGAGCGCAGAATCTGGAAGCCGAGCACGGAGTCGTCTTCGAGGTCCTTCTTGCCGTACAGGGGGCCGCGGATGCCCACGTGCATGCAGCGCTCAAGGTCGAGCAGACCTTCTTCTGATGCGCGGCGGAACGGTGTGCCGTGGGTGTAGGGCGCGCCCATGTAGGTGTCCCACGTGTCCAGGTGCGCGTCGAAGTGCAGAACCGCGATCTTGCCGTGGGTTTTGTACAGCGAGCGGATGTTGGGCAGGGCGAGCGTGTGGTCCCCACCCAGGGTGAGCAGCTTCGCGCCGTCCTTGCGGGCTTCGTCCGCATTGGCTTCAACGGCGGCGATGGCCTCTTCGATGTTGAAGGGGTTCACACCCAGGTCGCCGCAGTCGGCAACCTGCTGCCAGGAGAACGGGTGAACGTCGGTGGCCTGGTTGTAGGGACGCAGCAGTTTGGAGGACTGGCGGATGTGCGAGGGGCCGAACCGGGTGCCGCTGCGGTAGCTGACACCGGCGTCGAAGGGGATGCCGATGATCTTGACGTCGATCGGCTGGCCGGGGCGCTGTGCTTCGACTTCGTCGATGCGCGGCAGCAGGCCGAAGGTCGGCGGGCCGGCAAAGCGCGGGGTCAGGCTGTAGTCGGCGGGGCCCAGGGGCTGGTTGTCGCTCACGTGTTCCTCCTTGTAGCTGGGGATGTTTCCTAAGGCTAAAAGCGTGAGCCGCGCCACGATATGTCCATAATGGCGAATTGAGAACGTATATAGTCCACTGTGTATATAAAAGGGCGTTGAGATATGCCGGTGACGCTGCCACACAGTAGAACGGAGGATGCTCGTGGTTGTTCTGGGAGAGCTGCTCGACAGCCAGGCACTCAGCCTTGAAGTGCACTGTGAACCGGCGGGTGCGCGTACGCAGTCAGTGCGGATCGTCCACGCCTCCGAAGTTCCGAGCATTGATTCGTGGCTGCGTGGCGGGGAAGTCCTCTTAACGGTGGGCGCGCTCGTTGACCTTGCTGACCCTGCGGCCAGTGCCGACTATGCGGCGCGGGTGCGCGCCGGCGGTGCTGTGGCCCTGGGCATCGGCCTGGGGGAGGGGCTACCGCACAGTGAAGTTCCGCCGACGATCGTCGCCGCAGCCAAAAAGGAAGGCCTCGTGCTGTTCGGTGTTCCCCAGCGCACCGCCTTTGTCGACGTCGTCGACGCCTTCACCAGTCTTCGCGAAGCCGAATACGCCCGTGAACTGCACGCGGTGGCATCCGCCCAGCGCTCAATTGCGGGCCTGCTGGCCGGCCCCGGGATGGAAAGGGCGATCGAGTCGCTGCGCTCGCGGCTGGGTGCCGAGGTCGCCGTGCTCAACCCCGCCGGGGTGGTCATTGCGGGAGGTCTGACGGCCGCCGCGGTGGCCGAGGCGGCGGCGACTGCCGTGCGGGCGGCCTTTTCTGCATCGGCCGGCCCGCAGGAGACGGGCCTTTCTGGGCTGGTCCTCTATCCAGTGGGTGCAGCTCCGCTTGCCTGGCTCGCCGTCCGCGACGCAGGGTCCGACCCGCGTTCTTTCAGCCCCCGCGCTCGCAGTCTTGTCCTCACCACGACCGCGGCGCTGCTGCACATCAGCCTCAGCGGCACGGAGCCGCAGGATGCTTCCGCGGTTCTCAATCCGCAGGCCAGCCTTCCCGACCGCCGTGCCGCCTGGCACCTGACAGGAGCGGAAGAAGAAGGGGAGCTGCGCCTCGTGTGCTTGGAGCGGGTTCCGGCCGACCGGGTGCTGTGGCTGGTGGGCTGGCTGGCGGGTGCTGCCGGAGTCGCGGGGGATTCTGCGACGGCGGCGGTTCTGTGCGGGCCGCGGGCGTATCCGCAGGTGCTCAGAATTGCGCGCCTGGCAGGTGCTGAAGTCCGTGATGACGCCGAGGTGGATCTCGAGTCGGCTGCGCACACTGCGGCCGGCTGGTTCGGCGGGGCGGACCCGCAGTCGGAACTCGCGGGACTGTTGGGGTCGGTTGATCCGACGGCGGCCGCCCGCTTTGCCGACCGTGTGCTGGGGCCGCTGGCGAAGGCTCCGCCGGCGTGGATGGTCACGCTGCGGGCCGCCGCGCGCCAAGGGCAGACCGGCGAGCCAGTGGCTGCTGAGCTTGGGCTGCACCGGCACACGGTGCGTGCTCACCTGAAGAAGCTGGGCGACCTTCTGGGACGGGATCTGCGTGACCCTGAACAGCTGCGTTTGGTGCACGTGGCATTGCAGCTGCGTGAACGGAGTCTGACTGACCGGATGTGACAGATCCAACTGAAAAAATTTTTTGCCTGTGGACAGATGTCGAAACCGGTGGAGGATCTGTGGACAGAGCGTGGGTAAAAGATTCGACGGGTGCGGCGTGTTCCGCGACAGCTCGCGGAAACAAGATCACATCGATGTGATTCGCATTGTGCACATGTGTGGACGGCGGTCCGTTCGCCTCTTGTTAACTCTGCGCAAACCGCCGCGAATTACACTGGTGTAACACGAGATATAGGCGTAGTCTCGTACCCGAACACAACATCTTGTGGTTGCTCGACTGTCCGGCACGGAGAGCCGCGCGGCCTGGAAAACCCTCGTCACCTCGAAGGAGACCCGCATGATCACCGTCTACACCAAGCCTTCCTGCGTCCAGTGCACAGCAACGTTCCGCGCCCTGGATGCTCGCGGTCTGGAGTACCGGTCGGTTGACCTCAGCCAGGACCCTGGCGCGCTCGACGTCGTCAAGGCCATGGGCTACATGCAGGCTCCCGTTGTTGTGACGGACAACGACCACTGGTCGGGCTTCCGTCCCGACAAGATCGCCACGCTCGCCGCCGCCGGCGGTGCGGGGGTTGCAGCGGTCTGACAATGCTGATCGTCTACTACTCCAGTGGTTCTGAATACACCCAACGGTTTGTAGAAAAACTGGGGTTGCCCGCCGTGCGGCTGCCCCTCCTGACGAAGGACGACACCCCGTTGGTCAGCGAACCCTTCGTCCTCATCACCCCGACGTACGGGGCCGGTCGCAATGCCGGCTCCACACCGCGTCAGGTGATCAAGTTCCTCAATGTCAAAGAAAACCGCGACAAGATCGTCGGAGTGATCGGCTCCGGAAACACGAACTTCGGCAACAACTTCTGCCGCGCGGCGTACACGGTGGCAGAGAAGACCAAAGTGCCCGTCCTCTACAACTTCGAAATGTTCGGAACGCAAGAGGACGTCGAAAAAGTGAAAGAAGGATTGGAAAAGCTGTGTCAACAACAGCCGCAGACCGCGATCTAGAGGCCATCATCCGCGAGGAAACCGACCTCGACTACCACGCGCTCAACGCCATGCTCAACCTGTACGACAAGGACGGTCGCATTCAATTTGAGCGCGACAAGCAGGCAGCGCGTCAGTTCTTCCTCCAGCACGTCAACAACAACACTGTCTTCTTCCACGACCTGGAAGAGAAGCTCAACTACCTCGTCGAACACCACTACTACGAAAAAGAGGTGCTCGACCAGTACTCGTTCGCGTTCATTTCGGAACTGTCGAAGCACGCCTACTCCAAGAAGTTCCGCTTCCAGACCTTCCTGGGTGCGTTTAAGTTCTACACGTCGTACACGCTGAAGACCTTCGACGGCAAGCGCTACCTGGAGCGCTTCGAAGACCGCGTGGTCATGGTGTCGCTGTTCCTCGCTCGCGGTGACGAAAAGCTTGCCCGCCAGCTCGTCGACGAAATCATCTCCGGCCGCTTCCAGCCGGCAACGCCCACGTTCCTCAACGCGGGCAAGAAGCAGCGCGGCGAAATGGTGTCCTGCTTCCTGCTGCGCATTGAAGACAACATGGAGTCCATCGGCCGGTCGGTCAACTCTGCCCTGCAGCTGTCCAAGCGCGGCGGCGGTGTGGCGTTCTGCCTGACCAACATCCGCGAAGCCGGCGCGCCCATTAAGAAGATCGAAAATCAGTCCTCGGGCGTCATTCCTGTTATGAAGATGCTCGAAGACGCGTTCTCCTACGCCAACCAGCTGGGTGCGCGTCAGGGTGCCGGTGCGGTGTACATGAACGCCCACCACCCGGACATCTACAGCTTCCTGGACACCAAACGCGAAAACGCGGACGAAAAGATCCGCATCAAGACCCTGTCGCTGGGTGTGGTCATTCCGGACATCACGTTCCACCTGGCCAAGAAGAACGAACCCATGTACCTGTTCAGCCCCTACGACGTCGAAAAGGTCTACGGGGTGCCGTTCACCGAAATCTCGGTGACGGAAAAGTACTACGAAATGGTCGACGACGCGCGGATCAAGAAGACCAAGATCAACGCGCGCGAATTCTTCCAGACGCTCGCCGAAATCCAGTTCGAATCGGGCTACCCGTACATCATGTACGAAGACACGGTGAACCGTGCGAACCCCATCAAGGGCCGCATCACCATGTCCAACCTGTGCTCGGAGATCCTGCAGGTGAACTCGGCTTCGACCTACAACGAGGACCTCACCTACAGCCACATCGGCAAGGACATTTCCTGCAACCTCGGTTCGCTCAACATCGCAGCGACCATGGACTCCGAAGACTTCGGACAGACCGTCGAGGTCGCCATCCGCGGTCTGACGGCGGTGTCGGAAACCTCGAACATCGCATCCGTGCCCTCGATTGAGCGCGGCAACTCGATGTCGCATGCCATCGGCCTGGGGCAGATGAACCTGCACGGCTACCTGGGTCGCGAACGGATCCACTACGGCTCCGAAGAGGGCCTGGACTTCACCAACATGTACTTCTACACCGTGGCCTTCCACGCGGTGCGCGCATCCATGGAGATTGCCAAGGAACGCGGCCGCACCTTCGAAGGCTTCGAAGACTCGAAGTACGCATCCGGTGAGTACTTCGACAAGTACACCGAACAGGAATGGAAGCCCCGCACCGAGCGTGTGGCGCAGATCTTCGAAGAAGCCGGTGTGCACATTCCCACGCAGGACGACTGGGCCAAGCTGCGCGACGAAGTCGCCAAGCACGGCATCTACAACCAGAACCTGCAGGCTGTGCCGCCCACGGGCTCGATTTCCTACATCAACAACTCGACCTCGTCGATTCACCCGATTGCCGCTCCGGTGGAAATCCGCAAGGAAGGCAAGATCGGCCGCGTGTACTACCCGGCACCGCACATGACGAACGACAACCTGGAGTACTTCCAGGATGCCTACGAAATCGGTCCAGAGAAGATCATCGACACATACGCTGAGGCCACCCAGCACGTGGACCAGGGCCTGTCGCTGACGCTGTTCTTCAAGGACACCGCCACCACCCGCGATGTCAACAAGGCCCAGATCTACGCCTGGACCAAGGGCATCAAGACGGTCTACTACAGCCGTATCCGCCAGATGGCGCTGACCGGCACGGAAGTCGAAGGCTGCGTTTCCTGCATGCTGTGATCAGCTGTAGGGGAACAGAAGGGGATAACAGTGACACAGACACGTGACTTCGGGCTGACCGACCGGGCCGAAGCGATCAACTGGAACCGCATCGAGGACGACATCGACCTCGAGGTGTGGGATCGACTCACATCGAATTTCTGGCTGCCGGAAAAGGTTCCGCTGTCCAATGATACCCAGTCGTGGGCCACGCTCAGCGACGACGAAAAGTGGATGACCATGCAGGTGTTTGCGGGGCTGACCCTGCTGGACACCATTCAGGGCACCATCGGCGCAGTGTCGCTGCTGCCGGATGCGCTGACTCCGCACGAAGAGGCCGTGTACACCAACATCTGCTTCATGGAGTCGGTGCACGCGAAGTCGTATTCGTCGATCTTCTCGACCCTGTCGAGCACCCGTCAGATTGACGAAGTGTTCCGCTGGGCAAAGGAAGAGCCCACCCTGCAGAAGAAGGCGAAGGTCGTCACCGACCTGTACCACGGGGACGACCCGCAGAAGCGCAAGATCGCTTCCACCCTGTTGGAATCGTTCATGTTCTACTCGGGCTTCTACCTGCCTCTGTACTGGTCGTCACGCGCCAAGCTGACGAACACGGCCGACCTCATTCGGCTGATCATTCGCGACGAGGCCGTGCACGGCTACTACATCGGGTACAAGTACCAGCAGAACCTCAAGAACGAATCCGAACAGCGCCGTCAGGAGCTCAAGGACTTCACCTACGAAGTCCTGTTCGACCTGTACGAAAACGAAGTTGCCTACACCCACCTGATCTATGACCGGGTGGGCCTGGCAGAGGACGTCAAGAAGTTCCTCAACTACAACGCGAACAAGGCGCTCATGAACCTCGGCTATGAGGCTATGTTCCCGGCGGAAGTCACGGATGTGAACCCGGCTATTCTGTCCTCGCTCAACCCGAACGCGGACGAAAACCACGACTTCTTCTCGGGCAGCGGCTCCAGCTACGTCATCGGCAAGGCCGAATCCACCGAAGACGACGACTGGGACTTCTAAGCCCTCCGCCTCAGCGCGAACAGCAGCGGCCCGGAACTGTGAGAACAGTTCCGGGCCGCTGCTTTTTTGTGCCCTGGGCTTCGGTTTGTGCCCACACTCTGCCCGCGTTCTGCTGACTCTCTGCACGCATAGCGCCGGGCACCAAACGGGGAGCCGGAAGTACCTTGCAGCCGCATTCCGGGCGCTCGGACGCGAACGCTTGCGGGTTTCACGGGCATTTTCATGTGTTCGATGGGTGCCGGTGATAGGCGGTAACACGCTCGAAAGGTGAGACGCGAAATGTGACTTCCGCTGTGCGGCGCGGAACAGACAGGAAATGCGGCGGGCTCGCAATGCCGTGTATTCACGGGGGCGCTCCTGTTTCGCATCGTCCGTGCGCAGATAAACAAAAACGGTAATACAAAGTTGAACTAACGTTTTATATGCGGTTTTGCTAATTTATTTCTAAGCGGTTTCACAGAACGCGCAACGTGTGCATCCAGGTGGATCGCGAAAAATGCTGAGGCTCCGGCCTTAAAACTGATGCAAAGGAATTGAATCCATGACTACGTTCTCTAAGGCCGTATGCGCGGCCTCAGTCGCGGCTGTTCTCGGACTCTCGATGGGTGTTTCCGCTCCGGCCGTCCTCGCACAGCCCGCCCCTCAGGTACAGAAGGGCAACATCGACTTCTCCGAGAAGGGTTCGCTGACCCTCTACAAGAAGAAGGGCGCTGAATCCGACACCCCTGCCACCGGTAAGGAAATGCAGAACGTGCCGGGTGAGGCACTCAACGGTGTGACCTTCAAGATCACCAAGCTGAACTTCGACCTTGAAAACGGCGACTGGACGAAGTTCCCGAAGACTGCGGCTGACGTGAAAGACGCTGACAAGAGCGCAACGACCTTCGAGAAGACAACCGCGGGCGAAGGCGCAGCCAAGTTCTCTGACCTGCCGTTGGGCATCTACCTGGTTGAAGAAACCAAGACCCCTGACGGCATCGTTGCCGGTGCGCCCTTCATCGTTTCGATCCCCATGGTGAACGAAGCTTCGGACGCATGGAACTACGACGTCATTGCGTACCCGAAGAACACCGAAACCAAGACCGAAAAGACCGTCAAGGATGCCGACAAGAACATCCAGGACGCCTACACCTACACCATCAACGCTGACGCTCCCACCTGGGGTGAAGGCAAGAGCCTGACCGCCTTCCGCTTCGAGGACCAGCTGGACCAGCGCCTCGACTTCCAGAAGGTTACCGAAGTCAAGGCTGGTAACACGGTTCTTCAGGCTGGCGACTACGAAGTCAATGATCCGAAGGCTAACGGCAACAAGCTCGTCGTCAAGCTGACCGAACAGGGTCTTGCCAAGGTTAAGTCCGGTGACAAGCTCTCGCTGACCTTCGAAACGAAGCGCAAGGAAGTCGGTGACACCACCGAACTGAAGAACCAGGCTGAGGTCATCTTCAACAACCCGAACACCGGTAAGGAAGTCAAGGACAAGACCAACGAAGTCGTCACCTACCACGGCAAGCTCAAGGTCGTGAAGAAGGACGGCAAGGAAGCTAACAAGGTCCTTGAAGGCGCTGAATTCGAGCTCTACCAGTGCACCTCGGCCTCTGATCTTGGCGAAAAGGTGACCGTAAAGAATGTTTCCACGTGGACCACCGGTGCTGACGGAACCTTCAGCATTGACGGTCTGCACGTCACGGACTTCGAAGACAACAAGGAAGCTCCGGCGACCAAGAAGTTCTGCCTGAAGGAAACCAAGGCACCTGCTGGCTACGTTCTGCCTGAAAAAAACGTCACCGAGATCGACTTCACCCGTGAGAACATCGCGAGGACTGGCGAGCTCAAGGGTGATGACGAGGTCACGCTCGTTTCCGAGATCGACAACGTCAAGCAGGACACCCCGAACCTGCCGATGACCGGTGGTGCGGGTGTCGGCCTCCTCGGTGCTCTTGGTGCCCTGATCGCCGCTGCCGGTGTGTGGTTCGCTCGCCGCAACGCCAAGCAGGCTCAGGCCGAGTAAGACCCAGGGAAATCCATGAGCCCACTGGGCTCTGGACGGTGGGGCAGTGAACAGGTGCTGCGCACTACCCCACACAAACCCACTCAGTGATACAGACCTGGGAGTCATGCGGTGGAGAGCAACCCCACATCAACTTTGAAGCGAACCGTCACGAACGGCCAGTACGGCAAGGCGAAGGAGAACAGCCTGATGCTGCCGGCCATCGTGGTGATCCTCGGTTTGCTCGTGATGATGTACCCGGTTGTCTCCACCGCATGGAACAACTACGGAGCGTCGAAAGCTGCCGAAGAATACGCGCAGCTGGACAAGGACACTCCCGAAGAAGTCAAAAATACTCAGTGGGACAACGCGCACGAATACAACGAACAGCGTACTTCCGGCCCGATCCTCGACCCGTGGCTCAACGACATCAGCCCAGACAACCCCGAGTATGCGGAGTATCTGGACCAGCTGAGTGAGAACGATGCCATGGCTCGGCTTATCTTCCCGAAGATCGGTGCGGATCTGCCCATCTACCACGGAACTTCGGACGATGTTCTGCAGAGGGGACTGGGGCACCTGTACGGATCTGACCTTCCCGTTGGCGGCAGAGGAACCCATTCGGTCATCACCGGTCACACGGGACTGTCGAACGCCACCATGTTCGACAACCTCAGCAAAGCCGAAGAGGGCGACGCCTTCTACGTGCAGGTCTCAGGCCACAAACTCAAGTACGAAATCGATCAGATCAAGGTGGTCCTTCCCGACCAGACCGAAGATCTGGGGCCGGACGAAAGCGGCGACTACATCACGCTGATCACGTGCACGCCGTACGGAGTGAACACGCACCGGCTCTTGGTGCGCGGACACCAGGTTCCCCTGGATCCAACGGACGAAGGCGTGTTCGATCAGAACCACACCGGCGGATGGCAGTGGTGGATGTACGCGCTCCTGGCAGCAGCACTGGCTATCGGCACTGGTTTTGTCTGGTGGGCGCGACGACAGCGCAAACGCAACAATGCAGCAGCCAGCGCGAACAACAGCAAGGGACTGTCGTCCGGCACACAGAAGCAGTCGGATGACAACTACTGAACTTGGTGAACAGATGACTATGAAACGACACGCAGTGTCATGGGGCAGAACGGCAGCGGTGCTGCTGGCCGTATGCGCCGTGCTCTGTGCTCTTGGTTTTGCGGGTGTCAGCCCCGCACATGCCGCCAAAGTTGTTGGGCAGGCGAGTTCGGGCAGCGGAAAGAACACTCCGGGCACTGACATCGTCACCATCACCATCAGCCCCGGCAATCCCGAAGACGACCACTCGCCGGCCGCCGGCAAGGTTTCCGGTGTGACTGTCAAACTTGAACGGCTGGAAGGCGTTTCGGCCGAGAACTCATCCGACATGAAGCGGGTCGAATCCGCCTCGGTCGATGATGTTTCCGCATGGCCGAAAGACCGCTCGTTCAGCAAGGTCACGAACGCTGCAGGATCCGCGAAGTTCGCAAGCCTGCCGAAGGGCATCTATCTGGCGAGCTCATCGGCGCCCGATGACAGCTACCGCGAGATCAACTCGTTCCTTGTAGCAGTCCCGTTCCACAGCGGACCGCAGGGTGATTCGCCGGTTGAAGGCGTCATCGTCGCCAAATCGCGCTCTCCCCAGGGCCCACCGCCGGGCAATGAACCTCCGCCAACGCCGCCTGTTGTGGATACACCGGAAAAGCCGAAGACCCCGCAGGGTCACGACCAGTCGATGCCCGTTACGGGTGCTCAGGTCACCATCATCGTCATCATCGCCGCCGTGCTCATCGGCGCCGGATTCATCATCATCGTTGCCAGCAGAAGAAAGTCAGAGGGTGGGAAGAAATGAGGCACACACTTCCATTCCGCCTGTCGAAAGAACAGCACACGATCATGCGGGTGCTTGCCGTGTTTGCCGTGCTGGCAGCGCTCATCGCCAACGGACTCGCAGTCATTCCAGGCCCCACGCCGGCACAGGCGCAGACGCAGACCATTCCCGTCAGCCCGACGAAGCGCGACTTTACGAACACTTCTACTCAGAACACCTACACGTTCACGGTGGACGCTGATGCGACCATGAATAGTCTTGACTTCAACGTGACTGGCAACTACTTCTTGCTTGAATACGACCTCATGGTCAACGGCAAGAGTCTGAAGAAAGAGACTTTTTCTTCGTCGCAAGAGCTGCCGTATTCCAAGACAGTCAGCGGCCTTAACGCCACCCTGAAGAAGGGTGACAAGATCGACCTGTACTTGAGGTTCAATTATCCCAAGGTAAAGGGCACGGTCTCCATAGCCCCGAAGGGCACCGTGGGCGGTACCACTCCGCCTCCGACTGATCCGGACCCTACGCCGAACCCGACGACTGTGACGCCGGCAGCGCCGACGGCAGTAGACCCGAAGGCTGCCGCTCAGTGTGTGGAGAAGGGCTACATCGACATTCCTGGCACACAGGGTGTTGACTACTACATTGCGGACCAGAAGAAATCTGCCGGGCAGTATTTCTTCGAAGGGACAAAGCCTGCCACCGTCAAGGTCACGGCCAAGGCACGTTCTGGCTATCAGATTGCTTCTGGCGCTACGACTGAGTGGTCGTTCAACATGAGTGGTCAGGTCAAGAGTTGCTCAGGTGAGCCCACCCCACCGCCAGACGGTCGTACATTCAAAGCCACTGGACATGGGTTTTCACTGCAGGGCGATCCGGTTGATCCAAACAGGCCCGACACCTTCACGGCAAAAGTCGGTGAGGACGCGAAGCTCAACTACATCACAGTGCGCATCAAAACTGACGCCACGTTCCTTGACCCGCAACACTACCAGCTGACCGTCGACAAGATTGAAGACGGCGTGACGCTGCAGAAGCGCAACGTCAAAATCGGCAACGGCTACATCACCATGGACGTTGTGCCGATGAAGAACGGCAAACAGGTCGACTCGGCAGTTCTGCCCAAAGACGCAGTGTTCACATTTACCAATGACCTCGCCCAGAACAAGAACCTGGAAGTTGAGCTGGACGCATACGGCACAAAGTCTGCAGATCCCACTGACCCGCCCATCATTTCCCCGCCAGACGGGGCGAAATGGGTTCACGGGCGCGTTGCGAATCCTTCTGTCCCTATGACTTGTGGCCTGCGCATTGCGGTCGTCGCTGACCTGTCGACGTCGTTGAACTACGCTGATAATGCGAACGGTTTCGAAGAGTCGAAAAAAGCTACAAATGCCTTCATCGATGCTCTCGCAGGCACTCCCGCTGAACTCGGTATCTACAATTTCGCGAGCACCGCTCCAGCGAATAACGCAGGATCGACCGCTGGCAATAACCCGCCCTACATTTCCATGCAGACAACGGCTGGAGTCAACCAGGCAAAACGTGTCGTCGACAATTGGGCTTATAACGAGAACAACAGTGCGACGAACTGGCAAGCAGGTTTGCAGCAGGTCAAAGCTGGGAACTATGACGTGGTGTACTTCATTACCGACGGTATGCCCACAACATCGTCCACGATCCAGAGCAAAGGAATCGGTGGAGAGTTTGTTCAGGCAAGTGCACTCAACGATGCAATTGACGCAGCGAATGAACTCAAAAAACAAGGCACCCGCGTGGTCCCGCTCATGGTCGACCTGACACTTGGTGGACGAACCAGCCAACGCCCTGTTGTGACGAATGATCTAGTGCTCAAAGACGCCAAACGCATTGGCTGGCAAGCAGATCCGGGGCAAGCTCCAGGTTTGTACTACAAAATTCGAAGTGACCACCCGAAGGCTATACACGCCAATTACATCGGCACCGATACTTTGGTGAATCTGAAAATGGCATATGACGGGGCTGGTAATCAGACCCTGCAGGTGTTTGAGCGTCTACCCAATGGGAGGCAGGAGACGGTCACTTCCAACATGTCTAGGTGGACCTACGGTACACGTGACGTCAAGACGATGGGTGAAGACATCTCGGGCACAGGCGATACTGTTCGAATCACTAACTACAGTGGTCTGGCTGCGCAGATGAAGTCGATCGCCCAGGACCTCTCCAAGAAATGCAACGGCGAAGTGATCGTCAAGAAGCGCATCGTCGATGAGAACGGCAAGGTTCTCTCCGACGGTGAGCCAGGCTGGGAATTCACTCTGTCCGCTAACGGCCAAAAGGTCATTGATCCCGGAAATGGTTCACTCGTCACCCAGTGGCGCAAAGTCACCTCTTGGAGGGAAGAGGACAAGGGCACCGCACGCTGGGGAATCCAGAGTGAAACGGCGCAGGATCTCACGCTTACCGAAACGCAGAAGGAAGGCTACTCGCTGTACCAACGCGACGGCAAGAACGCCGTCTGTCAGGAAACCCGCGATGGCAAAACCGCGCCACTTGATGTTCAAAATGATGGCGAGTTCGGCTTTAAAGTGCGAATGAACGAGAAAGACAAGGTGCTTTCACGCGTGTCCTGCGTGGTTGACAACTACAAGGCACCGGAAACACAGCCAGGAAAGCTGACCTTCAAAAAGGCACAGTACGTGGACGGCAAGATCACAGATATGCCTGGACTGGGCGGTGCGACCTTTGAGATCTATCCGGCTAAGGACGGCAAGCCCGACTACAGCGCTGGTAAGCCGCTGTACACCATCACGCCCGGTCAGGAATCTATCGAGGTGAAGACAACAGGTACGTTCTTCCTCGTGGAGACCAAAGCGCCGAAGGGACTGAACCTGCTGCCGCACCCGGTCAAGTTCGAAATCGCAATGGATCAGAACACCAAGAAGTACACGATTTCGGCTGGTACGAGCAATGGCCTGATCACAACAAGGGGTACGGGTGAGGCAATGATCCTGACGGTTGCTGACACCAAATCCGGTGAACTGCCCAAGACCGGTGGTAACGGTGTGGCATGGTGGGCAGCAGGCGGTATGGCCATCGCTGCGGCAGGTGCCCTGATCATGTATCGCAGGCGCGCCTGAGGCTCAGCCACAAACCTGGCGGTCAGCACCGAGGTAATATAAATCGCACGCCGACAACGATTGAGGCCCGCACCCCAATAGGGGGGGGGGCCTCAGCGTTCAGCTGAATCAGTTCAGTCCTTGGCAGCCTTTGTTGATTTGCGCCACCAGTAGATCAGCATCAGAACAATTACCGCGGCCGCTACGAGGATTGCCCACATCCACCACTGCCACTGCATGCCGGAACCGTCAAACACAGAATCGTCACTGGGATCCATAGGAACCCGATGTCCAGTTACCAGCAGACGGTGCGTGTTGATGCCATACGGCGTGCAGGTGATGAGGGTTACCAGGTCTTTGCCCTCTTCCCTCCTGATGGAACTGGTGTCAGAAGGCTCAACAACCTGAATATCGTCAACCTCGTACTTCAGCTTTTTACCGCTGACCGCAATGTAGAAAGCATCGCCCTTCTGCACCTTTTCGAGGTTGTCCCACATCGTCGCATCCTGCAGGCCCGTGTGAGCCGACAGAGCAGAATGCCGCCCCTCGCCCTCACCCTTGCCGCCCACAGGGAAGTCCGTCCCGTACAGGTGACCGGCGCCTCGGGTGAGGGCCTTTTCCGACGTCCCGTGGTAAATCGGCAGATCAGAATTGATAGACGGAATGACGACCCTACCCAGAGCATCCGTTTCCGACAGCACCGACAGGTACTTTTCATAGCGCTTGTACTCGGGTGAATCTTCGTCATCCGAAGTTGTCCACGCATCTTGAACGCTGATCTGGCCCAAGGCCGCGTTGTAGGTGTGTGCATCATCCCAGGCCGTGTTCAGAGCCTCGGGCGAAGCCTTCTTTTCCAACTGCGAATACTCATCAGCTGCGCGACGCTGCTGAAAATTGTTCCACTGGGTGGCTGCAACAGGGTAGAGCAGCACCCCCAAACCGACGACCACCAGTACGAAGGCGATAAGGGCATTGCCATTGATGCCCTTGCGCTTCTTCTTCGCCGGCTTGCTGCGCCTGCTGGGCGAAACCGGTGTGCGATCGCCGTCGCGACCGGCGTCCCGTGTGTTCGCCTGACCGCCGCCATGAGAGTGCTGCTCCATATTCTCCTGCTGTGAGTTCTGGGCTTAAGCGCCCTCAGTCGTTCCAGGCCCACACGTCTTCGCCGCGCAGTGAAACCTCTGCACCGCCGTCAACGTAGATGGTCTGACCGGCCATGTGGGTGTTGGCCGGTTCCGTGATCCAGATGAGTGCGTCAGCCACGGATTCCGGCGGCTGGTGGTAGTTCAGCGGCATGGGGACCTGCTGGTCAACATACGCCGTCATTTCCGGCGTGGACAGAAGCTCTTCCGTCATGGGTGTCAGCACGGTGCCCGGGGCAATCGCGTTGACCGGAATGCCGGCGCCAGCCCATTCGTCAGAAATCGAAGCGCGGCGCACCCAGCGCGACAGAGCGCGCTTAGACGACGGGTAGGAAACGTAGCCGGTCATCGGATCATCCGACACGTGGCCTTCAGCGATCTCAAGGGCCTTGGCTTCGTCCCCGGCAAGCATCGCATCGACCATGGCGGGGTCATTCGGCTGCAGCGACGCCATTGACGACACAACGGCAACCCGCGGGGCCTCCGACTTCTTCAGAGCCGGCAGCAAAGCCTCAAGAAGCTCAACCACGCCGAAGTAGTTCACCGACACAGTCTTCGGAATGGGCGCGGAAATACCAGCGCAGGCGATGACAGCGTCAACTGTCCCGCCGGCAAGTTCAACAGCGGAAGCGACAGCCTGCGAACGGCCCTCCCGGGTGGACAGGTCAGCTTCAACATCAGCGTTCTTCAGGTCGATTCCGACAACGCGGTCACCGCGTTCACGCAGAATCTTGGCGGTCGTGGCACCGATACCCGAAGCCGAACCGGTGACAACATAGGTGCGGGTCATGGTCTCTGCCTTCCTCCGCCCAGTCAGCTGCGGGCGGTTAGCGTCATGACGGCGTTCTGCCGTCACTTCTAATCTAACCGGCTCAAGGCGAACACGGGCTGAAAACCCAGCGCGCAGATCACGCTCGCTTACGCAGTGGGACGCGGCCCGCTCAGTGCCCCTGCTCAGAACTGGGCTGAGCAGCCCAGGCTTCGCTCAGTAGCCCAGTCGTGCGTTTTCGAGGACCGGCAGCGCGCTCTTGGCCTTGTCGATCACGCCGAATTCAATGTCTGTAACGATCAGCTGCTCACCCTGCCCGTCTTCCTGCGCGATCGGTGCGCCAAACGGGTCGACAACCAGCGAACCGCCCACACCCGTCGGGGCGTCAGCCGGCACCTCGACCCCCGAAACCTTCGGATCAGCCTGGTCAACGGCAGAGACGATCATGTTGGAATCCAGTGCCCGCACCCGTGCCAGCAGATCCCACTGGTAGAGCTTGCCCGGGCCCGCACCCCAGGATGCGGACACCAGCGCCAACTGCGCACCCGCGCGGGAAAGCTCCGCAAACAGCTTCGGGAAGCGAATGTCGTAGCAGATGGCAAGACCGACGGTCACACCTTCGACGTCGACTGTGACAATGTCACTGCCCGGCTCCACCGTGTCGGACTCACGGAACCCAAAGGCGTCGTACAGGTGGATCTTTTCGTACGCTACGCGCCGGGCAGCAGGGGAGTAGACCGCCAGCTGATTGACCACACGATCCCCGTGCGCCAAGAACTCACCGGCGACAATCGTCAGTTCGTGCTCATCCGCAAGCGCCTGCATCCGCTCCTGCCACGCCGCGGCGTGCTGCCGGGTGTCCTCACGCAGTCCCGGGCCGAACGACCGCATCGTCGCCTCCGGAAACTGCACCAGGACAGCTCCGGCTTCAGCGGCCGAACGCACATAGTCCTCGACCTTGCTCACATTGGCCGAAACATCGGGAGTCGTATTGATCTGTGCAAGCGCAATCTTCATACGCTCACCGTACCCCCGCCGAGGTGGAAGGGACAGATCTGTCGACCTCCGCCTCGTGCGGGTAGGGAAAGGCGGCTCCGCACAGCGGAGCCTCAGAAGATCCGGCCGCGCAGATCCTCGACGGCTGCCCGGTACTCGCTTTCCAGACGGTCCACGACCGAGGCGACCGGCAGCTTTTCGCGCACCGCGCCAATGCCCTGACCGGAGCCCCAGATGTCCTTCCACGCCTTCGACTTCGACGACCCACCGCTGCCGAAGTTCATCTTCGAAGGATCAGATTCGGGCAGATTGTCCGGGTCCATGCCGGCGGCCTCAATCGAACCGCGCAGATAGTTGCCGTGCACTCCCGTGAACAGGTTCGAGTACACAACGTCGCTGGCGCCGGAATCCACAATCATGTCGCGGTAGCCCTCAACAACATTCGCTTCGGGGCTGGCCAAAAATGCCGAACCGACATAGGCGAAGTCCGCCCCTGCGGCCTGCGCGGCCAGAACTGAGGTTCCGTGGGCGATGCTTCCCGACAGCAGCAGGGGACCGCCGAACCATTCGCGGATCTCACGGATGAGCGCAAACGGCGACAGCGCACCCGCGTGCCCACCAGCTCCGGCAGAAACGGCAATCAGGCCGTCCGCGCCCTTCTCAATGGCCTTGTGGGCAAAGCGGTTGTGGATGACATCGTGCAGCACAATGCCGCCATAGGAATGGACAGCCTCGTAGACATCTTCGCGTGCACCCAGCGAGGTGATGACAATCGGCACCTTGTGGTCCACAACAACGCCGAGGTCGTGCTCAATGCGGTCATTGGAGCGGTGCACGATGAGGTTCGCGGCAAACGGACCCACGGGAGTGCCGGGGTTGTTCTTCGCGAATTCGGCATTCGATTCGCGAATCTCGTCAAACCAGTCCGACAGCGCTTCCTGCGGGCGGGCGTTGAGCGTGGGGAAAGAGCCGATGATCCCCGCCTGGCACTGGGCCTTCACGAGCTCGGGACCCGATGCGATGAACATGGGGGATGCCACAATCGGCAGGCGCAGATCAGCGCGCAGCTGTTCGGGAAGTTCAGCGCGTTCGACAGTCATAAAGCTCCTTCGATCTGAGTGTCCGACATCACTTTAGACGACAAACGCCCCGCCGGAGGGCGGGGCGTTCGCATGCTGGTCAGGGTGAGCTGATCAGCAAGTTCCTTGAGGGGCAGCCGGGGCCGGCTGACAATTCGGTTTGTTCACCGGTTTGTCAGCGGTCCTTGAATTCGGGCTTGCGCTTCTCAACGAAAGCGCCCATGCCTTCCTTCTGGTCTTCTGTAGCCAGCGAGGAGTGGAACAGACGACGCTCGTACACCAGGCCCTGGTCGAGCGTGGTTTCGAATGCCGCGTTGACGGCCTCCTTCACCATGGCCGAAGCAATAAGCGACTTCGATGCGATGACACCAGCTGCTTCGCGGGCCGTGTCCATGAGTTCGTCATGCGGCACAACGCGAGCCACGAGGTTCGATTCGAGGGCTTCGTCAGCCTTGATGAAACGGCCGGTCAGGCACAGGTCCATGGCCTTGGCCTTGCCGATCGCGCGGGTCAGGCGCTGCGATCCGCCCATGCCCGGCAGAACGCCGAGGTTGATCTCCGGCTGGCCGAACTGAGCGCGGTCCGAGGCGATGATGAAGTCACACATCATCGCCAGTTCGCATCCGCCACCCAGGGCGTAGCCGTTGACGGCTGCAATGATCGGCTTGCGGACCTCACGCAGGCGGTTCCAGCCGACGAAGAAGTCTTCGCGGTAGGCCTCGGCGAATTCGAGCGAGGCCATCTCCTTGATGTCAGCACCGGCTGCGAATGCCTTGTCGCCGTCACCGGTGATGATGATTGCGCGGACATCGTCAGAGGCGTCGAATTCAGCAAGAGCCGCCGTGACGTCCTTCATGACCTGCGAGCTCAGCGGGTTCATGGGTCCCGGAGCCAGGGTGATGGTGCCGATTTTGTCCGAAATGTCGACCTTGATGGTTTCGTACTGGGTCACTGGAAAACCTTTCGTGCTGCGGGTTCTGTCAGGACTTCCTGGACGAGTTCGCTGGTGACTTCCTCCAGGGTGGCCGGCTTCCACTGCGGGTTGCGGTCCTTGTCGATGACCTGGGCGCGGATGCCCTCGGCCAGGTCGTTGTGCTTGCCGAGGTTGATGCCGGTGCGCAGGTCGCGCTCCAGGACCTCTTCGAGGCTCATGTCGCCGGCGGTGCGGATCGATTCGAACGTCACCTTCAGGCTCAGCGGCGACTTCGTTTCGATGAGGTCAGCCGTCTTGGCGCCCCATTCGGTGCCAAGGGAGCGCAGGCGCTCGAGGATTTCCTCGACCGAACCGGCAGAGAATGCGTGGTCGATAGCTTCGCGGTGCTCGGCGAGTTCATCAGCCGGAGCCTCCGTCGCGAACTCCTTGAGAACAGCCTCGGCTTCTGCCGGACGCTTGGCCAGTTCGGCTGCGACCTCATCGAGCTTGGCGTCTTCGATGTAGTAGTCAGCAAGACCGGCGGCAAGTGCGGCCCCCGCGCCGACCGGCAGACCGGTCAGGCCCAGGTACATGCCAACCGCACCGGGAGCCTGCGCCAGCAGGTAAGTACCGCCGACGTCCGGGAAAAGGCCGATGGTGGTCTCCGGCATGCCGATCTTGGTGCTGTCGGTGACAACGCGGTGCGAACCGTGCACCGAAATGCCAACGCCGCCGCCCATCGTGATGCCGTTCATGAACGCCACATAGGGCTTGGGGAAGCGGGCGATCCGGTCGTTCATCACGTACTCTTCGCCGAAGAACTGCAGGTTCGCGTCGGTGCCGTCGAGCAGGGAAGCGTGGATGGCCTTGATGTCACCGCCGGCGCACAGGCCGCGCTCGCCGCGGCCGGTGACGAGCACAGCCTTGATCGAATCGTCGTCCTGCCACTTGGCCAGGGCCTCGTTGACGATGTCGATCATTTCCTGGTTGAGCGCGTTGATTGCACGCGGCTTGTTCAGTTCAATGCGTCCCAGGCCGCCTTCGGCGCTGAGGACGACGGGGGTTTCTTCACTCAACTTATGCAACTCCTGTGCTCTTGCGCGAAATGATGACGCGCATGATTTCGTTCGTGCCTTCAAGGATCTGGTGTACGCGCAGGTCGCGGACCAGCTTCTCCACACCGTACTCGTGCAGGTAGCCGTAGCCGCCGAACAGCTGGAGGGCACGGTTGGCAACATCAAAGCCGGTGTCGGTGGCCTTGAGCTTGGCCATCGCCGACAGCAGGGTCGTGTTTTCGTGCTTCGCGTCGTAGGCCTGGGCGGCGCGCCACAGGAGCGAACGGGCGGCTTCGAGGTCGGCCTGCATCTGGGCGACTTCAAAACGCAGTGCCTGGAACTGGTTGAGGTCCTGGCCGAATGCCTGACGTTCACCCAAGTACTGCACGGCCTTTTCCAGTGCCGACTGGCCACCGCCGAGCGATGCGGCGCCGATGTTGAGGCGACCGCCGTCCAGACCGCTCATAGCGGCCTTGAAGCCTTCACCTTCCTCGCCGACCAGGTTTTCCACGGGAACGCGAACGTTTTCCATGATGACCTGGCGGGTGGGCTGTGCGTGCCAGCCCATCTTGATTTCGTCGGGTCCGAAGTCCAGGCCCTCCATGCCCTTTTCCAGGATGAAGGCTGAGATTCCGCGGGCGCCGTCCTGGCCGGTGCGTGCCATGACCAGGTAGATGTCGGATGCGCCTGCACCGGAAATGAACTGCTTGACGCCGTTGAGGATGTAGTGGTCGCCGTCGCGACGGGCCGAGGTGCGCAGACCGGCCGCGTCGGAACCGGCGTTCGGCTCGGTCAGGCAGTAGCTGGCAAGGTTTTCGAAGGTCACGAGCTTCGACAGGTAGCGCTCGTGCTGGTCTTCGTTGCCGAAGCGCTCGATGACCGAGGCAACCATGTTGTGAATCGAGATGTACGAAGCAACCGCGGGGCAGCCGGTCGACAGGTTTTCGAAGATGAGAGCTGCGTCCATACGGCCCAGGCCGGAACCGCCCTTGTCTTCGTCAATGTAGATGCCGCCCATGCCCAGGTCCGCGGTCGACTTGATGACGTCGACGGGGAAGTGCGAATTGGCATCCCATTCGAGAGCGTGCGGTGCCAGCTGTTCGTCTGCGAACTCGCGGCACATGTTCGCAAGTTCGAGCTGGTCATCGCTCAGCCCAAAGGGCAGAGAAGCCGCAGTGCTGCGTGCCATGTTGTTGCCTCCAAAATTTAGTAGGACGTCAAACAAAGTCGCCGCCAGTGTAGCCGGTGTCACACCTTTTCGTCACACGCACCGGTGTTGGGCATCTGCCGGGGGAGTGAACATTCGGTGCGCGAGGTGCCGGGAGGGCCGAGATGGAGGGAGGGGGCGAGGTGCCGGGAGGGTGAGGTGGAGAGAGGCGAGGTGTCGGGAGGGTGAGGTGGAAAGGGGTGAGGTGCCGCGACCGGGGGAGTGCTCAGTCCTCTGCCAGCGCTGTACGGTGCTCGGCCAGCAGCTGCAGCAGCAGGTCCATGCGCTCGCCCTCAATGCCGGGGTGGGTGAACACCTCGCGGTTCAGGGCGTCAGTTGCAGCGAGCGAGAGTTCACGTCCAGCTTCGGTCAGCTGCACGATCGTCGACCGGCCGTCTTCCGGGTGTGGGGTGCGTTTGACGAGGCCCGCTCGCTCCAGCCGGTCCACTGCGTTCGTCGTCGAGGTCGGGTGAACCTGCAGGCGGCGTGAGACGACGGACATCGGAAGCTCGCCGTGGCTGCTGAAGCGCAGAAGGGTCAGGAGTTCGTACCGGGCGAAAGTCAGTTTCAACGGCCGCAGGGCACGGTCGATGCGAGCCATGAGCAGCTGTTGGGAGCGCATGATGCTGGTGGTCAGCGTCATGCCGTCAGCCGCTTCGGCGTAGCCGTGGGCTTCCCACTGGCGCCGTGCTTCCCGGATCGGGTCGAAGTTCTCAGCCATAGTCGGGCTGAGTCTATGGTGCTTGTGTGGTCGAGCGCACATCTGCGTCTACGGGCGGGCCGCCGCGCCATGTCATAAGCAGGTCAATGCGCCTAGATATAAGCAGTGCGATGATGGCTGTATGTGTGGTCGCGTGAATATGGCGGTGGACCCGGCATCTTTGGTTGATGAGCTCGATGTCGACTCGTTCCGCTGGAACGTGCCCGAAAGCTATAACGTGCCTCCCGGCTCGCCCCTGCCGATCATCCTCGACCGCGTCGATGCGGACGGGCAGGTGACGAGGCGGCTGGAGGCGGCCCGCTGGGGGCTGGTTCCAGGGTGGGCTAAAGACGACAAGATCGGCTTCCGCGCATTCAATGCCCGGTCGGAAACCGTTGACTCCAAACCCATGTTCCGGTCGGCCTTCACATCTAGGCGCTGTGCGGTTGCCGTCAACGGCTACTACGAATGGGAAAAGACCGAATCCGGCAAACAGCCCTGGTATATGCACGCCGATGGTGATGACTGGATTTTCATGGCGGGCCTATTTGAACTGCGCCAGCAGCCGCCGGAGCAGGCCGATCAGTCAGAGGCAGACCCGTCTGTGCTTGACGGGTGGTTGGTTTCGACGACGATGCTGACCCTGCCCGCACGTGGGCATCTGGAACAGGTGCACCACCGCATGCCCCTTTTCTTAGAGCGGGATCAGATAGGGCAGTGGCTCAATCCGGCAGTTGATTCCAAGGCCGATACCGGCCAGCTGCTCGGGGGGCTCCTGGAGGGTGTTGACCCGGACCGCATCAAGAGGCACGAGGTGGGTGTCGAGGTGGGCAATGTCCGCAATAACTGGCCAGGTCTCGCTGATCCCGCCTGAGTGAGCTTAGGACAGTGTCTTCCCTGGTAGCGGCATACGAAGCGTGGCGCACCTCACTCGAATTCGGCTTGCAAAGCTGAATGCGGTCGGTCTAGAGTTATATCTCGTTCCCAGGAGCGTGGAAGCGGTCCGGAACAGAGGAAGATTAACTGCGGCGAATCAAGAATTTGCAGGCAGATGAACTTCAGGCTAAGATAGCCAAGCGCTCAAATTGCTGAGCGCGAGACTTTCACCTTTGATGAAGTGCTCACTGTTGTGGGTGTGGATTTTTTGTGTGTCTGTTCTTTGTCAACTCAATAGCGTGTTTGTTTGTTTCGTGGTGCCAGATATTTTTGTTTCTGGCCATGGAATTTTTTTGATTTGTAGCAGGATGATGCTGGCAGCACTGTGTGTTGTTGGTGTTGTTTT
>NZ_KV786028.1:0-29916 GCF_001806795.1 Brevibacterium sp. HMSC22B09
CGGCCCGGCACCAAGCGCCGGGCCGCGGCGCTCCTTGCTTACAGCTTGCGGATGGCTGCGGCCATAGCTTCGAGTGCCTCCTGCACAATGGGCCGCGGTGTTCCCATGTTGAAGCGGACCCAGCCCTTGCCGGCCTGTCCGGTGGTCGCGCCGTCGTTCATGGCCACACGGGCTTCCTGCAGGAAGAACTGCTGTGGGCTCACGCCTTCGGGCAGGCGGGGGACCAGTGCGTTCGCATCGAAGAATGACAGGTACGTGCCCTGCGGTTTGATGTATCCGAGCTCAGGAAGTTCAGCCGCTGCGAAGTCGGCGACGAAGTCGCGGGTCTGTTCGAGGTAGCCAAGAGTGTCGGCCAACCATTCGCCGCCCTCGCGGTAGGCGGTGATGCCGGCAATGACACCCGGTGTTGCGGCTGTCGCCGAGAACTGCGTTCCGTGTTTCTTCCAGGCGGCAAGGTGTTCGTCGTTCGTGAAGATCAGCTGAGCGCACTTCAGGCCAGGGGTGTTGAACGACTTGGTGTGCGATGTCGCCGTCAGCGTGTGCCGTGCCGCAGCCTCTGAGGTCGAAGCGTAGGGAATGTGCTGGAAGCCGCTGTAGGTCAGCGGTGCGTGGATTTCATCCGAAAACACCAGAGCGCCGTTCTTTTCGACGATCTCGGTGATCTTTTCGAGTTCAGCCCGCGTGTACACGCGGCCGGTGGGGTTGTGTGGATTGCACAGCACCAGCACGCCGCCGGGCCCTCCGTCCGGACCGGCAGTGGACAGCGCCGCATCGATCGCTTCGAAGTCCATTTCCCAGTGCCGCCCGGCAAGCGGGGCGGGTAGGTCTTCCCGGTCTGCCGAGGTGGAAAGCAGCTCCGGGGAGGGTTCGTCGACGATCTTCTGCGGCACCTCGACATGGTCGCGGAAGAACGCGCCGGGGACGGTGAGGAACGGCATGTACGCCGGTGTGGGCACCACGATTTTGGCGCCGCGGGGCGCCAGAATGTCGAGGAAGCCTCCCATGCCCAGCAGAACATCGGACGCGGGGAACACGTTTTCAGCGGGGAATTCCCATCCGTAGCGCGAAGCGTAGAACTCGGAAGTGGCTTCGCCCAGGCCCTTCAGCAGTGCGGGCGGGGTGTAGCCGTACAGCTGGTTTTCGTCGATGACTTTGAGAGCTTCGCGGATGGCCGGCGCAATGCCGAAGTCCATTTCCGCAATCCATGCGCCGATCGCCCCGGGGTATTCCGCCCACTTTCGGCTGCCGCGCTCTTCGATCTGCTTGCGAGTGATGCTGTCATACGGGTGCATGAAGCCAGCCTAGCGGCGTTCACCCGCCTCAGCACTTGTTGAGCACTCGTTCCATGGCATCGCGTTCGGGTTTCGTGACCCACAGGGAGTACTTTTCCTTCACCCGGATCTGCAGGCCCACATAGGTGCACCGGTAGGACTTGTTCGGCGGCAGCCACGAGGCGGCGTCCTTATTGCCCTTGGCGGAGTTCGTGGCTCCGTCGACGGCAATGAGGTTGAGCGGATCGTTGGCGAACTCGATCCGCTGTTCTTGGGTCAGCTGCTGCGCACCCGTGATCCACGCGTTGTGCAGCGCAACAATATGGTCGATCTGCACTTTCTGGCTGGTGGTCGGGCCGCGTACGAAGTCGATCCGCTTGCCCGTGTAGGCATCCACGAGAGTGCCGGACATGACTTTGCAACGGCCATCGCGGGTGATGTTAACGAGGTCCCGGGCCAGAATGTCGTCGCGAGTGCGGCAGCCGTTGAAGTCGGTATCCGTCCAGGCCCTGCCGAACTTTTCGACCCGCCCGTACCCGGTGGCCGGGGCTTTGCCCTTGACCGGCAGCTTCTTCAGCGCGGCCAGTGACTTCTGGGCGCCGGGGTTTGCCGGCCCCACGTCCGAGGTGCCACCCGGCTTCTTCTGCGCCTGCGGCCTTTCCGGGGGTGGAGTGGGTGAGGGGCTTGGCCCTTCCGACGGAGCTTCGGCTGCCGTCGGAGTGGCGTTCGGGACAGGTGTTTCACCAGGTGAGGGTTCCGGCAACGGGGCACAGCCGCTCAGAACGAGCAGTGCGATCAGAACAGCCGGAACCCACCTGCGTGGTGAGCGCACAGACGCTCAGCCTTCGCGCTGGAAGAATTCTTGACGCTGCGAGCCCAGTCCGTCGCCTTCGAGTTCAACAACGTCACCGGCAGTAAGGAACGGGTGGGTTCCGGCCATGGCCACACCCGCGGGCGTGCCCGTTGACACGATGTCGCCGGGTTCAAGAGTCATGTACTGGGACAGCTTGTACACGATGGTTCCCACGTCGAAGATCATCTTCGAGGTGCTGCCGTCCTGGCGGACTTCGCCGTTGACCAGGGTGCGCAGACCGACATTGTTCGGGTCGATGGAATCAGCGGTCACAACCTTCGGGCCGACCGGTGTGGAGCTGGGCATGTTCTTGCCCAGACCCCACTGGGGTGTGAGGTTCTGGAAGGCGCGTTCCGAGACGTCGTTGACCAGGGTGAAGCCGGCAATCGCGGCAAGGCCCTCTTCCGCCGAAGCCAGTGCGTGGGCGCGCTTGCCCATGACGAAGCCGAATTCGACTTCCCAGTCGGTTTTCTCAGATCCCGGCAGGATGCCCACCGGGTCATTGGGGCCGACAATCGTGTTGGGGTGCTTGAGGAACGTGACCAGATTGGTGGGAATCGGCTGGCCCGCTTCTGCAGCGTGGTCGGTGTAGTTCAGCCCAATGCAGATGACAGCCTGCGGCGAGGCGATCGGTGCGCCGATCCGCTTGCCTTCGGCATCAAAAGGAGGAAGCTGGCCCAGTTCAACCAGCGATTGAAGCTTGGGCAGACCTTCCGCCCAGAAGCGCGGACCGAAGTCCCCGCCGAATTCGGTGACAGCAGAGCTCGCATCGAAGCAGCGCTCGCCGTCCACAACAACCGGGGTTTCCTGACCGGCCTGACCAATCCGCATAAGCTGCATCGGTTCCTCCTGTGTTTTCTTCAATCTAGACCAGGGCACTGACACGAGGGCTCTCGGGGAGCCGAGCTCCGCCTCGGCAGCCTTAAAGCAGCACCGCAAACGAGGTGAAAAGCACACCCGCCTGTTCGGCATGCACACAGAAAAACACGGCATAGTAGTGGGGACGCGTACAGAAGGATACTCATGCTCGACACTCTTGCCGCTGCCTCAGCGGGGGCGACCGACATCATTGCCGCCCCAGCGTTTCTCGATCCGCAGCGGATCATCGAATCAGCAGGCCCGTGGATGCTCGCGGTTGTCGCACTCATCGTTTTCATCGAATCCGGTGTGCTGTTTCCGTTCCTGCCCGGTGACTCGCTGCTGTTCGTGGCGGGCCTCATGTCGCCGGCAATGGGCGTTCCCCTGTGGCAGCTGATTCCCGTCATCTGGATTGCCGCCATCTGCGGTGACCAGGTGGGGTACTTCCTGGGCTACCGGTTCGGCCGCAGGCTGTTCAAGGACGATGCGCGCGTTCTGTCGACAGCCCACCTGCGCCAGGCGGAAGAGTTCTTCGTCAAGCACGGCGGGAAATCGCTGTTCCTGGCTCGCTTCGTGCCGATCGTGCGGACTTTCGTGCCGCTGGCCGCCGGCGTCGCGCACTACAAGTACCGCAAATTCATCTTGTGGAACGTGGCGGGCGGTCTCACGTGGGGCTTTGTCCTTCCCCTGGCCGGCTACTACCTGGGCACCTTCGACATCATTCGCGAACACGTGGACCTGTGGGTGCTCGTCATCATCGGTCTGTCGCTCATCCCCGTGGCCATCGAGGTCATCCGCGAACGCCGCGCCTATAAGAAGGAACAGGCTGCTCGTGAGGCCGCCGGTCCGGCTGAAGCTCAGGAAGCTGAAAGCGGAGAGCACGGGGCCTGATCAGCCCCTTCCCACTTTCTGAGCGCGGGAAAGGGCCGCCGTTTGCTGTGAATCTGTCGATAGGGTCGTGGCGGAAGCAGGCGTAGAGTAGCAACCCGGAGCGGGCTTAACGCCGTTTCAGAATCTATGCGCCCAGAGCGCGAAGGAGTGAAACGATGACTCAGAAGATCAGTGCGGCAATCGTCGGCTACGGCAACCTCGGCAAGAGCGTTGAAAAGCTCATCGCCAAGCAGCCGGACATGGAGCTCTACGGAATCTTCTCCCGCCGCGACTCACTTGAGACCGACGCTGCCGTCTACCCCGTGGCAGAAGCTGCCGAGCACAAAGACAAAGTCGACCTTCTGTTCCTGTGCCTGGGTTCGGCAACTGACATCCCAGAACAGGCCGCGTCATTTGCCGAGAACTTCACAACCGTCGACACCTACGACAACCACCACCTGATCCCTGCCCACCGCGAAAAGATGGACGCCGCGGCAAAGGCCGGCGGCAACGTCGCCATGATCTCCACCGGTTGGGACCCCGGCATGTTCTCGATCAACCGCACGATCGGCGAAGCTCTGTTCCCCAACGCCCAGCAGAACACCTTCTGGGGTCCGGGACTGTCGCAGGGCCACTCCGACGCCGTGCGTCGCGTGGAGGGTGTGAAGGCCGGCGTGCAGTACACGCTGCCGAAGGAAGAAGCCCTGCAGGCGGCTAAAGAAGGACGCGGCGAGGAAATCACCGGCGCGAACGCCCACCGCCGCCGCGTTGTCGCGGTTGCAGACGAGGCTGACCAGGAGCGCATCCGTCAGGAAATCGTGTCGATGCCCGACTACTTCGAGCCCTACGAAACGACCGTCGAGTTCGTCAGCCAGGAAGTCTTCGACCGCGAACACCAGGGCATGCCCCACGGCGGCCACGTCATCACCTCGGGCGATCTTGGCGGCACGCACAGCTCGGTCGAGTTCACCCTCGAACTTGAGCGCAACCCCGACTTCACCGCCGCCGCGCAGCTGGCCTACGGCCGTGCCGCGGTCCGCATGGCTCGCGAAGGCCGCACGGGTGCCGTCACGGTTCTCGAAGTGGCTCCGTACCTGCTGTCGACGGCAAGCCTTGACGAACTGGTGGCCCGCGACATCTGATAGTCGGTATGACTCGCATTGTTCTGGCCCGCCACGGGCAGGCTTCCGCGCACGCTGAGGACTACGACGTTCTGTCGCCTCTGGGCCGTCACCAGGCCCAACTGTTGGGCGACGGGCTCGCCGCTCTGAAGCTGCGGGAGCCCGTGGTGGCCACCGGCACTCTCAAGCGGCAGATCGACACGGCGTCGATCATCTTCGGCGACAAGCTCGAGGCTCTGCGCGACGAGCGCTTCAACGAATACGACCACCGCCGCGTGATGGCCGATTACACCCCGGACATGAAGCCGGGGCAGCCCGGTCGGCTGGACCGTGCGATGGCCCTGTGGATGGCCGATGCGCAGTCGGACTTCCCGCCGTTCCTGCGTCAGGTGATCGCCGCTTACCGCGAGTTCTGCAAGCGGCTGCCGGAAGGCCGTGACGGGTTGATCATCAGCTCCGGGGGTGTGTCCGCGGTGATTTCAGCTTGGCTCATGGCGGGCCGGCCGGAGGTCTTCGCAGGACACGCTCTCGAGGTGCCGTCGGCTGGATCTTCCACTGCCGGGATTCTGGACTTCGGTTTGGAAGGGCACGACTTCACCCAGGAAACGGGGCCCGCGGCGTTTCTTGACTTCGGTGCGGGCTTCCCGGCGGAAACGGCCGGCGGGCCTGCTGACGGGCCGAAGATGTCCGCTGCTGAAACGGCGGATGCCGCGCGTGCTGTTCGCGAAATCGAGCAGGTGGTGCTGTTCAACAGCGAGTTCGTCAACGCTTCGATGAGCCAGACCGACGGCCGCCGACTCATCACCTTCAACGAGCACGCGCACCTCGGCCCACCCGAAGAGGGCCGCATCACCCCGCACTGAACGCAGACTGCTGGCGAGGGCAGATTGTCCCGAGACTCCCTTTAGCCGGCTTCTGCGCCTTAGCAACAACTGCTGACGGGAGTTTCTCTTGCTAAGGGGAGTCTCTGTGCGGCTACAGCGTGGATTCGTGGCTAACGGGTGCGGGATCGGACCTCAGCGCTTGGGGCGAGGCGCGTCTCAGCTGCCGGGTGCAGTGCACCCAGCCACGACCGTGTTTGGAACAATGAACGCTATGACTGACCTTTCTTCACCCCGTCTGCGCGCACCCGAACTCGTGGGGCGCCGCTGGATCAACACCGGCGGCAAAGACCTTTCGCTGCAGGATCTGCGCGGCAAGATCGTTCTGCTGGACTTCTGGACGTTCTGCTGCATCAACTGCCTGCACGTTCTGGATGAACTGCGCGAAATCGAAGAGAAGTATCACGACGAGCTCGTGGTGATCGGCGTGCACTCGCCGAAGTTCGAATTCGAACGCACCGTCGAAGCCGTCGACCAGGCGGTTGAGCGCTACCAGGTGGAGCACATTGTGCTAGACGACCCCGACCTCGTGACATGGCAGGCCTACACCGCCCGGGCGTGGCCCACGCTGGCGCTCATCGACCCTGAGGGCTACCTCGTGGCGAAGATGTCCGGCGAAGGACACTCGAAGGGCATCACCAGCCTCATTGAAGACCTCGTCGAAGAGCACCGCGCCAAGGGCACACTGCGCTCCGGCAACGACCCCTACGTGGCGCCGGAACCGCGGGAAGGCGAACTGTTCTACCCGGGCAAACTCATCCGCCTGGAAACAGCGGGCCACGAAGGCAACATCCTCGTGGGCGATTCCGGCCACCACAGCCTCGTTGAATACGCCCCGGACGGTGTGACGAAGCTGCGCCGCTACGGCGCGAAAGAACGCGGCTTTGCCGATGGCCAAGCGCTCGTCACGGACACCTCGGCAGACGCCGAAGCCGCTCAGGCGCGCTTCTCTGAGCCCGGCGGCATGGCCGAACTCAGCCCGGAACTGGCTGAGAAGGTCGGCTACCACGTGGTCGTCGCAGACACCGTCAACCACGCACTGCGCGGCCTCAACCTGGACACCGGCGAAGTCACGACCGTCGCCGGCACCGGCGAACAGTACATGGTCGGCGCGGCTGACAACACCGTTGAGGGTCGCAGCACTGAACTGCGCTACGACGGCCCGGCCCGCGGCATCAAGCTCTCCAGCCCGTGGGACGTGCAGTTTGTTCCAGCAACCGGCGATGTCATCATCGCGATGGCCGGCAACCACACCATCTGGGCGTTCAACCCCGAAAAGAACACCGTCCGCCTGTTCTCAGGCACCATGAACGAAGGCCTGACTGACGGAGCGCCGGAAGAAGCCTGGTACGCCCAGACCTCCGGCCTTGCGCTCACAGCCGAAGGCCAGGTGCTTCTGGCAGATTCGGAAACCTCGGCCCTGCGCAGCCTCAACCCGGCAGACGGCACGGTCGAAACCTATGTGGGCACCGGCCTGTTCGACTTCGGCTTCCAGGACGGACCGTCAGCCGAAGCTCGTCTGCAGCACCCGCTGGGCGCGGCGGAACTGCCGGACGGCTCAATTGCGATTGCAGACACGTACAACGGCGCCGTCCGCCGCTACGACCGCACGCGCGACGAAGTTTCGACCCTCGCCCGCGACCTGCGCGAACCCTCAGACATCCTCGTGGTTACCCCGGAAGACGGCGATGCGTACCTGCTGGTCGCAGAATCCGCCAACCACGCTCTGACCGCCGTGGCGATCCCGGCCGAAGCCCTTGAGGTCAACGAAGGGCAGAAGCAGACCAAGCGTCCGCCCACGGAAATCGGCACGGGCACCCTCGATGTCGAAGTGCACTTCACCGTTCCCCAGGGTCAGAAGCTCGACGACCGCTGGGGTGACCCCACGTGGCTGCAGATCTCCTCGACCCCGCCGGAGCTCATCGCCGACGGCGCCGGGGGAGCGGAGGGCCAGACCCGCACGATCACCCTGGCCGAAGGCTTCACGGAGGGTGTTCTGCACGTGACGGCCCGCGCGGCATCCTGCGATGGCGAACCGGGCGGCGAAATCCCGCTGCACGCGGCCTGCCACCTGTACCAGCAGGACTGGGGCATTCCGCTGGTCATCCGTGAGGGCGGCCCCAACCGCCTGGACCTGGACCTTCGCGGGGTCTGACCCCACTCCCACGCACGAGGTGCCGCTTAGGCGAGTTTCCGAAACTCGCCTAAGCGGCACCTCGTCATTTCAGGGTTCGATCTGCTCGACCCGCACCTTGCCGTCCTCGGTGAGGATGATGCGGGCGGAGATGAGCTCCGTGACTTCTTCGCGGAAATCAGTTTCCGTGCCGGTGCGGGAATCCCGGTAGTTGCCGGAGATGATGAACGTTGCCTCAGCCGGGCGCATGCGCAGACCGCCGGCCTGTTGAGCCTTCTGGCTGTCACCGCCATCGCCGCTAGAGGGATCCCCGGAGCTTCCCAGCGAAGTCGACACCGTCATACTGGGGTCGCGCACAAGCTCGACGTCCGGAACTGACTTCAGCTCCCAGTGCACATCGCCCAGGATCGTGTTGTCTGTTTCGTAGCCGAAAACACAGCCGGTGGGCATGAGCACCTTCTGCTTAGTGCAGTCTTCCAGCTGCGCCCGCAGCTGTGCCTGGGCTTCTTCGCTCAGCGCCGGAGTGGGCTCAGCCTCGACCGTGACACTGTGCTCTTCACCGGGTTCAACCACGTCAACCGTCTTGTAGCCGGACTTCACGTACTTCTGGTTGAAGCCGACCCCGTACTGCAGGGGAAAGAGAACCGGAACGGCGTTCGTGCCGTTGGCCATGGGCTGACTGTTGATGTTTGCGGCTTGCGCCTGCGGTCCTTGAACTGACAGCGTGGGCCAGTCCTCAACGCGGATTCTCCACTGGCTGAACAGTCCCCACGTGCGCGGAATCCGTTCGAGCGTGAAAACCGTCGAATGTGGTTTCGACCCCAGGACGTAGTCCGCCCGCACCCGGGCCGTGGTGTCACCGGACTCTTCAACGTCCGTTTTGATCTGCGTGGGCACACCCTGCGCACCGCCGATCACCTCGTCAGTCATGCCGTCCGTGTTCTGCAGGTCCGGCCCCAGAACAAGTCCGCGTGCCGTCGCTCCGTTGCCGTCAGCTAAAGCATTTAGGTAGCGGCTGACGGTGGTCGCCGGCGAATAGCGGGTCAGATTGAAAACCGGCACACTCACAACCGCCAGAAGCAGAAAGACAGCAGAAGCGCTCAACCACTTGCGCATGTCATTCCTTAGCGCCCATGACAGCGGTCGGTGAAGCATCCTCTACGGGATAGGCGCGCATCTGCGCGGTGTCCACTTCGACCCACAGGCGGGTGCCCGGCCGTACGGCAGCGCTCTGCTGGGCAATGTCCGCACCCAAGTCCGGATGGAGGACACCCCACGGAAGTTCAGAGTTGTCAGCTGCTTCGGCACTGAAGTCGAACAGATCAGCCTGCAGCGCCAGCCCCACCTCGGTATCGGATGGCGAAAGCGTGACCTGCACTTTTGAGTCTTTGTCGTGCAGGCCGACAACGAGGGCTTCGAAAACAGCCTCACCGTCGAAAATCGGTGAGAATTCGTCAAAGGACAGGCGGACCGCACCGGTGGGAATCGTGACGAACACCTTGCCGTCCAATTCAGTTTTGGCGCGCACCTGCGAATGCCCAATTGAAAGCCAACCGCGCCTGGCCAAACCGGAGAATACGTTGACCCCGGCCAGGTCTGCGGCCAGGTTGGAGCGCGGAGTGCGCAGCTGCTGGCCGAAATCACCGGCGTCAGCAACCTGATCGAGTTCAAGAACGACTGTTCGGCCGCCGATGATTCCCGCATCGACGGCCGAGTCGAGCGCAAAAACAGCCCCCAGTTCGAAGTGATCCAGTGCGTCCAGCAGTCTTCCTCGTATACCTGCTCGGGCACGTGCGGGGATCCCGTCAAACGGCCGGTTCAATGCCAGCCAGGGGGTGTTCTGCGTGAGTGCGGCTGCGATAGTGACCGCTAAGCGCAGTCGGGCGCGAGCCGCGGGGTCGAGTTCCTCAGCCCGCCGCCCGTCGACGGTGATGCCGAAGAAACGAGCGGCCAAGCGCACATGCTCAAGCCCCGGCCGGACAGCCGCACGGCTGCCGGTCAGGGCGCGAAGCTGGTGCTTGGCGTAGCGAATGAGGGTGTCTGACGCTGTGGCTTCCCCCGCCAGAGCGCAGACCTCAGTTTTGGCGCAGACGGCCCGAAGGGCAGTCTCGACGTCCTCGCTTTGCCCCATGATGACGAGGCGTTCCGAGGTGCCGATCGGGCCGTCTGTCAGCGGTGTTCCCGAGAACACGACATCGCTGAGGTCAAGTTCAGTCATGTACTCAAGATACCGGTGGTGTCAGATGCCGCTGACCTTGCGCCGGGTGACGACGATCGAAGCCGCACCAACCACAACGAGTCCAGCACCGAGTGCAAGACCGGTGAGGTCGCCGCCGGTGCGCGGCAGCTGCGAGCCGGGAGAGCTGGTGCTCTCCTGCGACTGTGCGTAGTGGTCGTCCGGAGTGGTGTTGGGAAGTTCGCGGCGCTGCTCGGCACCCGAGGTGTCTTCCTGCTCCTGTTTGGACGTCATGGTCTGTTCAGACTCGTCAGCCTGTGCGGCTTCGTCAGTCTTGGCGTCGGCTGTGTCGCTGTCTTCAGCCTTGTCGCCAGCTTCGTTTTCAGCCTTGTCGCCGGCGTCGTCAGCCTGGTCAGCGTCTTCTGCCTTATCGCCATCGTCAGTCGTGTCTTCGGCCTTATCGCCTTCGTCAGTCGTGGCGTTGGTGTCGCTCTCAGCCTGGCCGTCTTCTTCTGCCTTCTGGTCTGCGTCGCCTTCAGCACCCGGCTTTGCAGCTTCCGGTGCTTCAGGCTGCGCGTTCATACCCTTAGCCTCAGGTTCAGATGCCGGGCTGGGGTCCTCCACCGTTGTGGACGGTTTGTCTTCCGGAGTGGTCGGCGTCTGCGTTTCAGGCTTCGGTTCTGGCTTCGGCTCCGGTGCAGCCTTGAAGACCGTGAACGAGGCAGCAGCAACCTGGACGTTCTCTTCAATATCGACGTTGGACGTCTTGTCCTTGTCGAGCTTCCGGACTTCATTCCAGTCGAGCTTCTCGTTCGACTCGGCTGCGGTGGACTCAGTCTTCTTGTCAGACGAATCCGTGGCGGCGTCGTCCTTCTTGTCAGCTTCGGTGGTCGGCGACGGGGTTGCCGTTGCGGTCACCGTGGTTTCGCTCGACGGAGTGCTGGACGGAGTGATCGAACCCGCGCCGGCGGTCGGTGCCTCAGACGGCTTGGCGGTTTCCTTGTCGGCCTCGTCAGCCTTGTCGCTCACTACTGCCTTTGCGCCTTCAACCGTCACCTTGTAGGTGCCGGTCACAGCGGTGCCCTTGTCGTAGATCCACACCGAGGCGGTGCCTGCCGAGTCGGTCTTGGCCGGAAGTTCAAACGGCTTGGCAGTGCCGGGCTGTTGCACCTTGAAGATGTATTCAGCGCCGGGCAGACCGTTCTTGAGGGTCAGGGTCACGCCCTTGCCCTGCTTAGCGAACTCTTCCGACTTCTTCTGCGCAGCTTCCTTCTGCTGCTTCGAAGCCTTTTCGCCAACCTCGACCTGGGCGACCTCGTCCTTGCTCAGGGTGAAGTCGGTGTCCTCAACGCGGTTCTTGCTGAACGACAGGGTCGAGGTGGGCAGCTGATCCTCAGTGACCTTCGGCTTATCAGCTTCATCGGACTTGTTGTCAGCGTCGTCCTGCTTTTCGTCGGACTTGTCTTCTGCTGCCTTGTCGTCGGCCTCGTCCTTCTTGTCGCCTGCCTTGTCTTCGGGCTTGGCAGTTTCGGTGGCGGACGGGCTGTCGCTGGGTTCCGGCGATGCGGAAGTCGAGGGGGTCTCCGACGGGGTCGAGGTTTCGCTCGGCTGAGCCGACGGGCTGGCGCTCGCGTCTGCGCTCTTGTCCTCTGTCGGGGTCGATGCGGAATCAGCGGATTCCGATGCGCCTTCCGGCTTAGCAGAACCTTCCGGCTTTGCCTGCTGTTCGTCTTCTGCCGGCTTTTCGGCAGTGTCGTCGGCTTTGTCGCCGACGTTGAACTTCGCCAGTTCGGTGGCTTCGTTCGTCTTGAGGTCCGTCAGGAACAGACGGTAGCTGCCCTCGGGGACCTTCGAGCCTTTGTCGGTCGAGAAGAAGTAGGAGCCCTTGACCTCACCGGCCTGCGAAACGGCCAGCTTGGTGTCCGGGGTGTAGGAAATTCCGTCGGTGCCGATGACGGTGACAGTTGCCTTGTCTCCGGGGGTGAAGCCTGTTCCGGTGAACTTCAGACCCTGCTTGCTGTCGGCAATCTGCTCGGCGGCAATGGAGTCCTGTGCGAGCGAAACGCTGACTTCGCCTTCTTCAGAGTCAGATGATGACGTAGTGGAGTTCTGGCCGGAAGCTGTATCCGGGGCCTGATCCCCGGGAGCGGCAAAAGCGGGAACGGCTGCAAAGCCTGTAACCGCGGCCACTGCGGGGGCAAGAACAAGACTGGGAAGAGTCTTCACAGTTAGCCTTTCGGTTGTGTTGCAAACACACCCAACAAAGGCGACGACACCTACCCACCCAACGAGGTTGAAAGGGGAAGGCACCATCGGTGCGGGGTGTAGGTCAGTTTCCAACTGTAAACGATTTCTGGCCAGATGTTAAGAAAGCCCTCAGCGTTAGTGGTGTATGAGGACTGGCCGGGCGTTGTAGCCTGGTGACGTGAGTCTCCTATCTGATGGCGAAATCCGCGCCGAACTTGCCGAAGGCCGTATCCGCTTGGACCCGCTGGATGAAAGCCTCGTCCAGCCGGCATCCGTCGACGTGTGTTTGGACCGCAGCTTCCGGCTTTTCGACAACCACAAGTATTCGGTCATCGACCCTTCCCAGGAACAGCCCGAACTGACCCGCCTGGTTGAAACCGACGGCGACGAACCGTTCGTGCTGCACCCCGGCGAATTCGTGCTCGCCTCGACCCTTGAGGTCGTGACCCTGCCCACTGACATCGCGGCCCGTCTGGAAGGCAAGTCGAGCCTGGGCCGCCTGGGTCTGCTCACACACTCCACCGCAGGCTTCATCGACCCAGGGTTTTCGGGGCACGTGACCCTCGAACTGTCGAACGTCGCGACCCTGCCCATCACCCTGTGGCCGGGCATGAAAATCGGCCAGCTGTGCTTCTTCCGCATGGGAGCGCAGGCTGAGCGCCCCTACGGAGCCGACCCGGCAACCGCCAACCGCTACATGGGCCAGCGCGGCCCCACCGCATCGCGGTCCTTTGAGAACTTCTACCGCGCACAGGTGAACCCACAGGATCCGCGCTGATGTCGCAGACCGCTGATGTCGAGACGCTGCGAAACCAGCACCTGCTGCTGGTTGACGACACTGTTCTCGACAGCGACGTCGACGTTCTCCTGTCGAACGTGCTGCCGCGCCTTGCAGCTGATGGCGGCACGCGAAAGCTCAGCCGCTATTCAACACTGACAGGCCCGCTGGAAATCACTGAGAGCGCTGCCGAACAAGTACAGATCCCATCCGTGTTCGCTGCAGCCTACGCGCTCTCGACGCCGAGGGAGCGTGAACCGGAAGCCCCACCGGAATGGTTCGTCCACTCCGAGGGAATCGAAAAGCTGTTTCCCGCCGGCCTGCCTATGCGCGAAGAAGAGCGCGGCGTCGACTTGCTCATTGCGCTCGCCCGCCGCCTCCACGCAGCGGTGCGCATCGCCGATGATGCCGAACCGGGCGGACACGAGCGGATCATTGTGCCCGATCCCGACGCCCACCCCGAAATCACCGTCTACTCCCAGTACTGGATCACCTCGGACCTCCTGCTGCCCCTGATAGAAGAGGTGATCCCGGAAGGTCAGGTGGTCGACACCTCGGCCGATGCCCCCGAGGACCAGGAACTCGACGGCTACTCCCTCGACATCGACCTGGGGGAAGGGCGCGGGCTGATTGAACTGGGCGTCATGGTCGAAACCGCCCTGCCGACAATCGTGGAGCGCTTTGCTGACGGCCCGCAGACTGCCTACTCCATTCGCTGGCACGCGGACGATGACGACGATTCCTCGCGTGCTCACCGGCGCATGCGCAACACCGCCGGAAGCATCATCGGCGACCTTGCCGCAGCTGTCGTCGACGCCACCGGCGGAACCGCGGTAGACCGGGACGGATTCCTTCTGGCTGACCACCAACTGGAGGGGTGAAGTTCACGCGTTCCCCCGGGTATGTAAAAATGTCAACTGATTTTCACACCCGGAGGGCGCGATGACGACAATTCTTCTGAGTTTCTTCGTCGCCGCCCTGTTCGCCCCGCTGCTGTTTCGTGTTTTCGAGCGCGGGGCGTTCTTCATTCTTGCGGCAGTGCCCGCCGCCGGCTTCCTCTACACGGTCCTCAACGCCGGGCCGGTGCTCGGAACTTCCGGTTCGCCGCCTGTGCGCCAAGAACTTTCGTGGCTTCCCGAACTGGGAATGAGCGTCGTCTTCCAACTGGATGCGCTGTCGTGGATCATGTCGCTCATCGTCACGGGTGTCGGCGCGCTCATCTTCATCTACAGTGCGCGCTACTTCGAAGCGGACGACCAGTCGCTCAGCAGGTTCGCCAGTGTCCTCATGGCCTTCGCCGGCATGATGTACGGCCTGGTGATCGCCGATGAGCTGCTGGTCATTTTCATCTTCTGGGAAGGCACAACGGTCTTCAGCTACCTGCTGATCGGCCATTTCAACACCCGCGTGCAGTCCCGCCGCTCCGCACTCCAGGCGCTCATTGTGACCACGTTCGGCGGACTGGCGATGCTCGTTGGCATCGTGTTCTTGGCCGCCAGCTACGGAACCATGAGCCTCACGCGGATCGTGCAGGTCGGCTACCCGGACACCGGCACGTACCCCATGGTCATCGCGGGTGTTTTCCTGCTGCTGGTCGGAGCGATGGCGAAATCCGCTCTTCTGCCGTTCCACTTCTGGCTTCCCGGTGCGATGGCCGCACCCACTCCTGTGAGCGCCTACCTGCACGCCGCGGCTATGGTCAAAGCGGGCATCTACCTGATCCTGCGCCTGGCTCCCGGCTTTTCGGCCATGCCCGGTTGGCAGCCGGTCCTGCTGACGGTCGGCATCAGCACGATGCTCCTGGGTGCCTGGAGGGCGCTCAAGCAGTACGACCTCAAACTCGTTCTTGCCTACGGCACCGTGTCTCAGCTGGGACTCCTTGCCGTCATGGCCAGCTTCGGCACTGCCAGCCTCGCCCTGGCCGCCCTGGCAATGCTCGTCTCCCACGCGCTGTTCAAATCGACGCTGTTCCTGGTGGTCGGCATCATCGACCACTGGGCAGGAACCCGTGACCTGCGCAAGCTGTCCGGCTTCGGCCGTGAAGACCCCCTGCTGGCTGCTGTCGGCACGATCGCCGCAGCATCTATGGCCGGTGTGCCCCCGCTGTTGGGCTTTGTGGCAAAAGAAGCGTCCTACGGCACTTTGCTGGATGACGGTTCGACCGGTGCGACGATCGCGCTCATCGGCATTTTCGTGGGTTCGGTCTTCACTTTCGCCTACGCGACGCGATTCGTGTGGGGTGCATTCTTCACCAAGTCCGGAGTCGAGGCGGTCGCGCCGGGCAACACCCATCCGATCCTCATCCTGCCCACCGTCGTGCTGGTCGCGGGAATCTTCTCCTTCGGCCTGTTCCCCGGCGCGCTGCAGGTGCTTCTGCAGACCTACACGGCCTTCGTCCCGCCGGCTGCGGGAGAAACAGAGCTCGTCGAACTCAGCCTGTGGCACGGCGTCAACCCAGCACTCGGCCTTTCGGTCGCGACCATCATCCTGGGTGCTCTGATCGCCTGGGTGTCCGGGCGCGATGCTCGCCTGCACAAGTACGTTCCCGAACTCGACTTCAACGAGGGCTACCGTCGCGCAATTCAGGGGCTTGAACGCACTGCCGCTTTCGTCACCGCCCGCACGCAGCGCGGTTCGCTGCCCTTCTACCAGGCCGTCATCCTGCTGGTGACCGTCGGCTCCCTCATCACCGCACTCGCGCTCAACCGCACGTGGCCCGATCAGCTGGTGCTTGCCGACAGCTGGCAGCAGTGGGCAGTTGCCGCCACGCTCATCGCCGCAACCATCGGCGTGCTCATGATGAAGAAGCGCTTCGCCGCGGTCGTTGTCGTGAGCATATCCGGTTACGCCATGGTGGCGTTCTTCGCCTTCCAGGGTGCGCCCGACCTCGCCCTGACCCAAGGCCTTGTCGAAACCATCACGCTCGTCGTGTTCATCCTCGTGCTGCGTCGACTGCCCAGCAATTTGATCAGCGGCAAACGCAAACGACCCTTCAAGCAGACGGTGCGCGTCGGCCTGGCAGTAGCCTTCGGCGCTGTTATGTCGATCGGCACGATCGTGGCCATGGCCGCTCGCTCAGAACGGCCGATCTCGTCTGACTGGGGTGCTCTCGCATGGTTCGGCGGTCACGGCAGGAACATCGTCAACGTGACACTTGTCGACATTCGAGCCTGGGACACTCTGGGCGAGCTCGCCGTGGTGGTCGTGGCCGCCACCGGCATTGCGAGCCTCATCTTCATCAACAACAGGGGCACCTCGCTGCAGCGCATGCAGTCAGGCACAGACAGCGACCCGGGGCGCAAGCGCGGCATCCTGTGGCGCTTCAACCCGGTTTACGACGCCGTGTCCAGCGAGGGTGCGGACGTGTCGCGCTACCCGCAGAACTACCGCAACGCACCGGAAGCCGCGGACGAAGTCGCCCATCGAGGCGCGTGGCTGCTGGCAGGCCGTACCCTCAACCCGCGCAACCGGTCGATCATCCTCGAAGTCACCGTCCGACTGCTGTTCCACCCCGTCATGGTGTTCTCCGTCTACCTGCTTTTCGCCGGCCACAACCTGCCCGGCGGCGGGTTCGCCGCGGGGCTCGTGGCCGGACTCGCCTTCATCATGCGCTACCTGGCCGGAGGCCGGTGGGAACTCGCCGAAGCCGCACCCATCAACGCCGGCCTCCTGCTGGGCTTGGGCATGACGATGGCGGCACTCACCGCCGTGGGCGGACTGCTGTGGGGAGACGCCGTGCTGTCCAGCGTGTTCGTGGAAATCCCGCTGGGCCCCCTGGGCGACATCGCATTCGGCACGTCGACCCTGTTCGACATCGGCGTCTACCTGATTGTCCTGGGACTCATGCTCGACATCCTCCGCACGCTCGGCGCGCAGGTCGACCGGCACCAGGAAGAAGACGAAGACCGACTGACCCAAGCGCTGTCAGATGTCGACGAAGACTTCGACACTTCGCGCATGCACGCCATCATGGGCCGCATCGACCGACTGGACGGTGCCGGCCAGCACAGGGGTGATTCACTGTGACAACACCTCTCGTCATGGCCCTGGCCATGGGCGTCATGTTCGCCGGCGGCGTGTACCTCATGCTGTCGCGCTCACTGACCCGCGTGCTGCTGGGCATCGTGCTCTTCGGCAACGCCGTCAACCTCCTGCTGGTGCTCACCTCCGGAAAACCGGGGCGGGCGCCCCTGACGAGCGAGGAAAACCTGTCCACCGCAGGCATGTCCGACCCTCTGCCGCACGCGCTGACTCTCACCGCCATCGTCATCACCTTCGGCGTGACCGCGTTCATGCTCGCCATGATCTACCGATCCTGGCGACTCATGCGGCGCGAAAACCTCGACGATGACCTCGAAGACATCCGCATCGGCCTGAAGTCGCGCGCAGCAATGGGCGATGAAGGCGACGTTTCAGAAGACCAAGACGACACCGAATTCGGCGGTGACGCCGAATTCCCCGTCACCGGGGCCCGCAAACTGGCAGACCTCGACGGGGATCCAGAATCCCAGCCGACAGAACACGAACAGCCGAGCGGCACCTCGGCAGACCAGCAGGACAAGGGAGGAGACTCATGACACTCGCAGCCCTTGTTCCGCTGCCGGTGGTGCTGCCGCTGCTGGGAGCGGGCATCAACCTGCTCGCGGGTATGCGCGTGCGCCTGCAGAACCTGGTCACGGTCATCACGCTGGTGCTCGTGCTCTGCATCAGCGGTGCGCTCCTGTGGGCCACCGATGCGCAGGGCATCCAGGTGGTCGCCGTCGGCGGGTGGGAACTGCCCTTCGGCATTGCACTCGTGGTCGACCGACTGTCAGCGCTCATGCTGGTGGTCTCGATGCTCGTGACCCTGAGCGTGTTCATCTACGCCGTCGGGCAGGAGATGACCGACGACTCCCAACAGTCGCCCGTTTCGGTGTTCAACCCCGCCTACCTCATCCTGTGCGCCGGTGTTGCCGGTTCATTCATCGCGGGTGACCTCTTCAACCTCTACGTGGGCTTCGAAATGCTGCTGGTGGCATCGTTCGTGCTCATCACAATCGGCGTGACCCCAGAGCGAGTGCGCGTCGGCGCCACCTACATCGTCGTGTCACTGCTGAGCTCGCTCATCTTCTTGGGGTCTATCGCGTTCATCTACGCGGCCACCGGAACCGTCAACATGGCAGACCTCGCGGTCAAACTCAGCATGCTGCCCGAGGACGTCCAGCTGTTCCTCCACATTGCGCTGCTGTTGGGCTTCGGCATCAAAGCCGCGGTCTTCCCGCTGTCGTTCTGGCTGCCCGACTCCTACCCGACCGCCCCGGCCCCCGTTACCGCGGTATTCGCGGGCCTGCTGACGAAAGTCGGCATCTACGCCATCATCCGCACCGAAACGCTTCTGTTCTTCGGCCAGTCGCTGCGCACACCGCTGCTCATAGTGGCCGGGCTGACGCTCATAGTCGGCATCCTCGGAGCTGTCGCCCAAACCGACCTCAAGCGAATGCTGTCGTTCACACTCGTATCCCACATCGGATACCTGCTGTTCGGTGTTGCCCTGGGCACCGAACTGGGCCTGGCCGCCGCGCTGTACTACACGGTTCACCACATCGTCGTGCAGACCACTCTGTTCCTGGCGGTCGGACTCATCGAACAGCGCACGGGAACCACTAAGATCAGCGCGCTCGGCGGCCTCATGACCCTCTCACCGGCCCTGTCCTGGATCTTCCTGATACCCGCGCTCAACCTCGGCGGCATTCCGCCGCTGTCAGGGTTCATCGGCAAGGTCGCCCTCTTCTTCGCGGGTGTTCTCGACGCAGACTGGCTGACCATCACACTCGTGGCCATCGGCGCGCTCACCAGCCTGCTGACCCTCTACGTCATCGGCCGCACGTGGAACCAGGTGTTCTGGCGCTCGCCGGTAGAGGCCCCGGAAAGGCTGCCGGAAACCGAACGGCTGATCAAGCAGATCAAGGCCGTCAAGGGTGCCCGGGCCATCGGTGCGGAAGAACCCGCCCGGCAGAAGCTCCCCGGGGCTATGGCCCGTCCGGCAGTCCTCATGCTCGCGGTGTCGATAGCACTGACGGTCTTCGCCGGCCCACTGTGGAGGACTGCCGAAAACGCCGCCGTCAACCTCATCGACCCGCGAATCTACGTGTCAGCGGTTTTCGAAGTCGGCCAGAACGGCACACCGGGACCGGACGGAAAGTCCGTTCCGCCGGGCTACGCCGACGACATTTCCGAAGCCTCCGAACAGCAGGCAGGGGCAGATGCCGCGGGAGGTGAGCAGTGACGAACCAGAAGTCCAGCCAGAAGGCGGAGAGCCAGAAGTCCAAGAGCGCAGCCGCACGGACTGCCGATAGGAAAGCCCTGCGGTGGGCGCTTGTGCGACAGCTGCTGCTGACCACCGGACTCGTGATCCTGTGGATCATGCTGTGGGACGGCTGGTCGGTCGTGCACATCGTCACCGGCATCATCGTCGCCGTCATTGTCACGCGTCTGTTCTACCTGCCGCCGATCGAACTGTCCGGCCGCATCAATCCGTGGTACTTCGCGGTGTATCTGGCGTGGTTTGCCTGGCAGCTGGCGCGCGGTGCCCTGCAGGTTGCCGCCGTTGCACTGCGGCCGCGCAAAACCAATCCCGGCAGCGTCATCGCTGTTGACCTGCACACCAGGTCAGACCTGCTGATCACGATCATTGCGCAGACCGCGGGGCTGATCCCCGGCACCTTTGTCACGGAGGTCGACCGCGCTCGTGGCGTGATTTTCCTCCACGTGCTTGACTGCAACACCGACGAACAGATCGAAAGCGCCCGCGAACTGGCCCTGGAAATCGAGGTGTATGTCATCAAGGCGATGGGTTCGCTCCACGACATCCACGTTCTCAACGAGTCCCGCATCGCCCAGGGGCAGAAGCCCGTTCTGGGTGGGCGCACCGTGAAGGACGTCAAAGCGAAATCGGACGCCAAGACCAGCGGCGAGGGCAAGCCTGGCGTGAAACCAGCCGGCGCTGACACCACCAGAGGGGACGGTGCCTGATGGAGTTCGACCCGCGCGTCGCAGCAGTCGTCTTGCCCGTGGCTTTTGTGCTGTTCTCGGTTGCCGCTGCGGTCGCCATTGTGCGGATTGTCCGTGGACCGGCAATTCTCGACCGCATGATCGCCACTGATGTTCTGCTGTCGACCATGATGTGCTCGTTTGCAGTGTTCATGGCTGTGACTGGCCGAACTGACCTGCAGTTCATCCTGCTGGCGATGGCGTTCTTCGGCTTCGTCGGCTCGGTCGCGGTGTCACGCTATGTGGCACGCTCCGAGAACACGCCGCCGCCGGCACCACCCGCCGACCCCGACCAGACCAACCCGAACCAGCCCGCCTCAGCCGACGGCACCTCGGGATCCGCACCCTCAGCCGGCGGCACCGCGGCTGTAAGCCCGGCAGACACCGACCCAGCGAAGGGGGTCGGCCCATGAGCCTCGTCGTTTCGATCGTCCTGAGCGTTTTCATCCTGCTGTCCGGCGTTCTTTCGCTTGCCGCGGCGGCCGGGCTCATGCGCTTTCCCGACCTGCTGTCGCGCCTGCACTCTGGGTCGAAACCGCAGGTGTTCGGGCTTGTTCTGGTGCTCATCGTCGTGGCGGTCACCCAGCCGAGCTTCGGTCTGATCACCACGTGCCTGCTCATTGCGGTCTTCCAGATGGCCACCGCCCCGGTCGGTGCGCACATGGTCGGTCGAGCCGGCTACCGCACCCGCCACCTGCGTCGCGCGCAGCTGTTCCGCGATGAATTGGCCGATGCTGTTTCGCGTGCTGAAGCCCGCGAAGCGACAGCTCTGGCGGAGTCTGCCGAGCCGGGGACAGGTGACACTGATTCTCACGAGGCGCCGGTCGGCTCTGCGGAGGAAGCCGCCAGCACGCTGGACGTTGGGGGAGCGGACCCCTCGGGTCCTGAAAGCCAAGCTGAAGCTGCCAGCAGCGAGGGTGCCGGCGCAGATTCAGCCGCAGAAGATTCCAATAGCGGGACAGTCAAAGGAGATGACCGTGAGTGACACAGAAGGCGCTGCACAGGAAAACCAGCTGCTGACGACGGCTCGGACCAGGCCCGTGTTCGGGACTTTCGTCATCGAATTCTTCAGTCCCGGCCTGCCGACCCTGCTGAAACAGGCGGGGGCCGATTGGGTGCTGTTTGACCTAGAGCACTCCGGTTTCGGTCTGGATGCTGCGCGCGCGCCGATCGCAGTGGCCCGACAGACGGGCATCACAGCCGTGGTGCGCGTGCCGGGGTCGCAGCAGCACCTGGTGTCGACTGCGCTTGACGCGGGGGCTGACGCGATTATGGTCCCGTGGGTCCAATCGGCGGAAGACGCTGAGCGAATCGCTTCGTGGATCAAGTACCCGCCCGTGGGTGTGCGCGGCTCAGCCTTCGGTATCGCGGGCGATCAGTACGTCGGCGGACCGGCAGAAGCTGCACAGCGCGCAGCAGACGCCCGCACGTTGTTCCTACCGCAGATCGAAACTCCTGGCGCCGTAGAAGAGGTCGACGCTATCGCCGCGCTGCCCGGTGTCGATGTGCCGTTCGTCGGTCCGCTCGACCTGTCGACCAACCTGGGCGTGCCGGGTGATTTCACCGCCCCGGCGGTGGAACGCGCTCTTGAGCGAGTACTGGAAGCCTGCGCTGCACACAGCAAGGTGCCCGGCATCTTTGCGCCAACCATCGAACTGGCGCGCCGCTGGTCCGATATGGGCTTTCGCATGGTGTCGCTTGCGGCGGACACGGCTTTGCTGAGCTGGGCCTTCGCAGATGGGCTCGAGGCGATCCGCAAGGGCTGAGCTTCCGATGGGATGCTTCCGAGAGCGGCGTTTTGGGAGCGTGTCAAAATGGGGGCATGGATGCTCTTATGCTCATCAACACGCACGAATCCGCAGTTCCCACTGAACCGCTGATCCAGCTTCTGGGCAAAGCCCGCATGGCTGATGGCGTCATTGCCTACGTGACCGCCTCGGCCGAAGAATCCGCGTTCGCGGAACCGGTGGAAGGTGCCGCCCCGGTCGCAGCAGAACCGACGGCGGACGACCTCATCCTGGCCTCACCCACCCCGGACGCTTTTGAGTCCTATGACGACCTCGCCCTGGGCCTGCAGGACATGGGTATCGAGCGTCTGATTGTGGCAGGTGCCGATTCGGCACCTGACGCAGAAGGCCGAGGTGCCGTCTGGGCTACCGCTGCTGCCGCTCTGGCGCACCAGTTCAGCGTCGTGTTCGTTGAATCGGCTGTTGTTCTGCCCTTAACGGGGGATCGCCCCGCCTGGATGCACGACGCCTTCCAGCTGGGTGCTGTCGAAAAGCCTGCCGAGGACATTTGGCTGAAGATGTAGTTTCTGCCTACGCACAGCAGAGGGGCCGCGGATCAATCCGCGGCCCCTTCAGTTTTCAGTCGAAGTTCAGCCTGCCGGCTGAATCAGACGCATTCGATCAGGCGTCCGGGTTGGGTTCGCCCTTGAGCTCACCCTTCTCCCACTGTTCGACCCAGTCCTTGTTGTCGTCCATCCATTCACGGGCAGCCTTGTCCTGTTCCTCGCCGCCGTAGTTTTCTTCGGAGAACATGACGTTTTCAAGGCTGGACAGGTGCTCGTCGTCCAGCACGAGGTTCTTCAGCAGCTGAGCAACCTTCGGGTTCTGTTCGCCGAAGCCTTCCGAAGAGAACGAGTAGATGACCTCAGCCTTGCCCATGACGCCCTTGGGGTCTTCAAGGTCGCGGACGGGGAAGGCATCGTATGCCCAGTGCGGACGCCACAGGGTGACGGCGACGTCCTTGCCTGAGTCAGTCGACTTCTTCAGCTGAGCCAGCATTGCCGGGGTCGAGCTGAGCTTGAGGTCCATATCGGACAGCTCGTAGTCTTCGACAGCCTGCTTGGCGGCCTTGGAAAGACCAGCGCCGGGCTCAATTCCGTAGATGGTGTTGCCGTAGTCGCCGCTCATCGACTTGAGGTCCTCGATTGTCTTGGCCTTCGAGTCTTCGTTCACGGCGATCGTGAGCTTGGCGTTGTTGTACCAGCAGCCCTGAGCTTCGAGCTTGTCGCCGAACTTCTCGATGTAGTCGGCGTGGGTCAGCGGCAGCCAGCCGTCGACGAGGAAGTCAACGTCGCCGTTGGCAACTGCGGTGTAGCCCGGGCCAGCGTCGAACGCCTTGATTTCAACGGTGTAGCCGTCGTCCTCAAGCTTGTTCTTCAGCAGGTTCGAAACGGCGAAGGACTCGTCCCAGCCGTTGAAGGCACCGATCGTGATTTCCTTGTTGTCGTCGGCTTCTTCACCGGAAATGTCCTTGGCCTCGGAACCGGGGGTGCATTCAGCCCAGTTCTGGTCGCCGCCAGCGGTGTCTCCGCTGTCGCCGTTGTCGGCGCCGCCGCAGCCTGTCAGGACGAGTGCGGAAGCAGCGAGAGCAGCTCCCATCTTGGCAATTCTCGGAAACTTCATGTTTCTCTCCTTCATTCACATCGTTCCGCTTCGGAAGCGGCGAGCCGTGTGCGGTTTCCACACCGCTCGGCCCTATTTATCGGTCGGTTTGGGTCAAACTGTGGAGTGCTCGCTGTTGCGGCTGCCCAGTGCTGCCGTGACGCGGTCCAGGAAGATGGCCAGAACGACGACTGCAACACCGGCGTCAACGCCCAGGGCCACGTTCAGCTGCGAAATAGCGCCGATGACAGCACCGCCGAGGCCCTCAGCGCCGGCCATACCGGCCAGAACAACCATCGACAGGGCCAGCATGATGACCTGGTTGACGCCGGCCATGATCGTCTTGAGTGCCAGAGGCAGCTGCACCTTGAACAGAATGTGGCTGGGTGTCGCACCGAAAGCCTGGGCGGCTTCGACGACTTCACCGTCGACCTGGCGGATGGCAAGCTCCGTGAATCGCACGCCGGGCGGCAGGGCGAAGATGATCGTCGCGATCGCGCCGGGCACCTGGCCGACGGAGAACATGACGATTGCCGGAACCAGGTAGGCCAGGGCGGGCATCGACTGCATGAAGTCGAGGATCGGCCGGACAATGGTCGACACGATCCGGGACTTCGCAGCCCACACGCCGATCGGCAGCGAAATGATGAGCGCGAAGATCACCGACACCAGCACGAGCGCGAACGTGCTCATGGCGTTCTCCCACTGGCCCAGAGCCAGGATGAGGTAGAAGCCCACAACGGTGACAATGCCCAGCTTCCATGTGGCAGCAGCCCAGGCGATCGCCGCGAAGATCAGAATCATGATGAACGGGTGCGGTGTCTCCAGGAGCCAGTTCAGCCCCGAGTACATGCTCGACAGCACCGTGGTGACCGCTGAAAGCAGCCAGTCGAAATGCTTCTGGAACCAGATGAGGAACGTGTCGACCCATTCGCCCAGCGGCAGGTGAGGTTCAAGCGGGTTCATGCTCACGCTTCCTTTCCAGTTGCGGTGTCAGGGGCATCGTCATCGTTCGGCTCCGGCTGCAGTTCCTGTTCGGGTTCCGGCTGCGGGTCCGGGACCGTCGATACCGCGGGAAGTTCGCCGGTGGCAGTGGACTCGGTGCCCATGGCCTGCAGCAGCTTGACTCGAGGCACAACGCCCAAGAGCTTTCCTGCCTCGTCGATGACGCACAGCGGCACCGGGGCTTCAGCCGACGGCGCGAAGAGGTCCGCGATCTGCGCATCCGGCGGACACGTGAGAATGTTTTTGGTGTAGATGATGTTGTCCAGGGTGCGCTCGCCGCGTTTGGCCGCTGCCACTGCGTCGTCGTCTGTGACGAGCCCCAGCAGCTTGCCGCTGCGGTCGGTGACGAGAACAGCGGACTCCTGGGTGTTCTGCATTTCCCTGATTGCCACGTTCGGTCCCACGGTGTTGTGGACGACGTTCGTGGGCGGGCGCATGACTGACTGCGCGGTGTAGACGCGGGAACGGTCGACGTCCTGAATGAACGACGCGACGTAGTCGTCAGCCGGGTTGGTCAGAATGTCTTCGGCCGTTCCGATCTGGGCGATCCGACCGTTGCGCATAACGGCGATCCGGTCGCCCAGGTACATGGCCTCATTGAGGTCGTGGGTGATGAAGATGATCGTCTTCTTCAGCGTGTGCTGGAGTTCGGCCAGCTGCTGCTGCATTTCGCGACGGATGAGCGGGTCGAGAGCCGAGAACGCTTCGTCCATCAGCAGAATGTCGGTCTCCGCGGCCAGGGCGCGGGCCAGGCCGACGCGCTGCTGCATACCACCGGACAGTTCGGACGGGTACTTGTCCTCCCAGCCCTTCAGACCGACGATCTCAAGCCACTCGTCTGCCTTCTTCAGGCGCTCCGCCTTGTCCATTCCCTGCAGCTCGAGTGAGTAGGCCGCGTTTTCGCGCACCGTGTGGTGCGGCATGAGGGCGAAGTGCTGGAAGACCATCGAAATGTGGTCGCGGCGAACCGCGCGCAGTTCGGTGGCGTTCATCTTCGAGATGTCTTTCCCGGCAATCTCAACGGAGCCGGCGCTTGTGTTCCACAGTCCGTTGAGGGTGCGGATGAGGGTCGATTTACCAGACCCGGAAAGGCCCATGACGACGAAGATCTCACCGCGTTCGACTTCGAAGCTCGCGTCGATGACGGCTGCGGTTCCCAATTCGCGCAGGTCGTCGCGGTCCTCGCCGTTTTCAATGCGGCGAATCACTTCTTTTTCGTTTTGGCCAAAGACTTTGTAGACGTGCGATGCACGGACTAATGCCACTGCGTGGCCACCTTCCGTTTGAGGGTGCACATCCGCGCCGGGTGGCGCGGGAATTGCTGCCGGCGGCCGAAAAAACGGGACAGCGCCGGTATTCCACCTTAAACACAGAGCCTTCTCAGACGGGCTCAAGGGGCGGGTCAGATTCGGCTGGCTTTCTGAGCAAAAGCTGAAACACCCCCTCTGACCAGGGGTTTTACCGGTTCTCCGTTGTTATTGAAACGTTACGCCAAAATCTGCTCATAGCCGCGGACAGCGGGCATTCTGCCGCTCGATAGAATGCCGGCATGACTGCCGAACAGAAACACCGCATGCGGCGTGTCCGCATGCTCCGCGGTTGTGCCGCGGCGTTCTTTTCGGTGTTCATCGGCCTGGTTTTCCACACGGGAGCAGGCGGTGCGGCCTCTGTCGCAGCGAGCATGTTCGCTTTTCTCGTCGCCGCCTGGCTGGGAATGGTTCTGTCGGTGCTGCGCCTGCGCATCACCTCTGTCATGGCAGTTGCCGCCGCAGGGCAGTGGCTTCTGCACGTCTTCATGACCTTTGCCTCGAGTGCCACGCCTGCGCCGCGTGGCTCAGGGTCCCTGCTGGAAACGTCCGTCCACGCGCTCTGCATGGGGCTTGTGTCCCCCAGCGCGGGAACCGTCACGCCCGCCGCCATGCACCACGCGGACTTTTCCGGTCCGCTCATGCTGGCAGCCCACGCCGCTGCGGTTGTTCTCACGGCCGGCTACGTGCTCTTCGGCGAACGGGCTCTCGAGGCGGTGCTCACCGAAATCGTGGGCCCCGTCGTCTTCGTCTTTCTGTCTGGTGTGCTGCCGCGGGTCTGCCGCGTTCAGCGCCCCGGTGTGTTCCGCACCCGCAGTGCCGGCACCTCGCAAGTCTTCAGCTCGGTGTCGCAGCGCGGCCCTCCCGCTGCTGTCTGACACACACGGGGCTTTCTGGCGAAAGCCCACACCCTGCCGCGCAGGAAAAGACTGCGGGCGGGCACACCCACTATCTTCTGCGGCTGAATGCCGCATCCCCGGGGCTTCAGCCCCCTGTTGTGCGCCCGTAAGCGGGTGCGAAAGGACAACCATGAAACTCCGCAAGACCCTTATGGCAGCTCTCGCCGCTGCAACCCTGACACTCGCCGGCTGCGGTGGCGGCGATACTGCAACAACCGCCGCTGACGCACTCAAGGTCGACGAACCGTGGGCAAAGGCCGTGTCCCAGGACAAGGGCATGACCGGTGTCTTCGCAACGATTGAAAACGAAGGCAAAGAAAACATCACCATCACCGGTGCTGAATCCGACGTCGCCGGAAAAGTGGAACTGCACGAAACCACCGGCGATGGCAAGGGCGGCATGAGCATGAAGGAAAAGGAAGGCGGCTTTGAACTGGCTGCCGGTGACAAGCTCGAGCTCAAGCCCGGCGGCGACCACATCATGCTCATGGACCTCAAGCAGGACATCGAGCCCGGTGAAGAAATCAAGATCACCGTCAAAACATCGGCGGGAGACTTCGACCTGACCGCGCCGGCCCGTGAATTCACCGGCGCTAAGGAAGAGTACGCACCGGATGAGCACGACCACGGTGAGCACATGGACCACGGCGACGACGAAGGCGACGAGGGTCACGACCACAGTGACGATGACCACGAGGACAGCAAGTAACAATGACTGAGATCTCCAGACGCAGACTTCTTGGTGCTTCGGGCATCGGGGCCGGCGCTGGACTCGCAGCGGGCATTGGCGGCACCTATGGCGTCATGGGTGCCGCCGCCCGCGGCGGTGAAGACAGCAAAGGCTTTTCCGGTAAGCAGACCGTTCCGTTCTACGGAGCACACCAGGCCGGGGTGGAAACACCGCCGCAGGCACACGCGGTCTTCCTCGCCGTCGAACTGAAAGATCACGTTGACGCGGCCGCCATGCGCAGGTGGCTGAGGATTCTCAGTGACGACGCCGCCGCACTCACACAGGGCAGGGCACCGCTGGCCGACACGGAACCTGACATGACCGCCCAGCCGGCATCGCTGACGGTGACGTTCGGCTTCGGTCGCAAAGTCGTGGAACTCGCCGGTGCCGACAAGGTGCCGGCGTGGTTGAAACCGCTGCCGGACTACTCGATTGACCGTCTGCGTCCCGAACTGTGCGGCGGCGATCTGCTCATGCAGATCTGCTCAGACGACCCGCTGACCCTGGCCCACGCATCGCGCATGCTCATGAAGGATTCGCGGGCGTTCTCAGAAATCGCCTGGGCCAAGGAGTCATTCCGCCGGGCCTACGGCACCGACCCGAAGGGCACCACGGTGCGCAACCCGTTCGGCCAGGTGGACGGAACCGTCAACCCCGAAATCGACACCGATGACTTCGCCGCTCTCGTGTGGGGTGATCCGAACGCGCCCGCAAGGCCCGGCGCCTCGGGTCGGAAGGAAGTCGAGTCACCGCGCGGAAAAGCGCCAGCGGACCTCGGCTCGGCACATCCTGACTGGATGGCCGGCGGTACAACCCTCGTCCTGCGCGACATCGCAATGGACCTCGAAAGCTGGGACTTGGCGGACGAACCGGCCCGCGACTTCTCCGTCGGGCGGCGCATGAAGGACGGCTCCCCGCTCACGGGTGAACACGAACACGACATCCCGGACCTCGAAGCCGTTGGCAGCGATGGCTTCAAGAAGATCTCTCCGGCCAGCCACGTGGCGCGTTCGCGCAACGACAAAAAGCCCGAAGAGCAGATCTTCCGGCGCGTCTACTCTTACCAGTCGCTGACCAAGGGACCCATCCGGGACGACGTTGAAGGAGTCCGCCAGATCAACGATGCGGGGCTGATGTTCGCCAGCTACCAGGCGGACATCGAACGGCAGTACAAGCCGATCCAGCAGCGCCTGGCAGAGGGTGACCTCCTCAACGAATGGACGTTCCCAATCGGTTCGACCGTGTGGGCGATTCCGCCCGGAGCATCTGAGGGCGGGTACATCGGCGAGACTCTGTTCGGATGATTGCCTAAGCTGAGATCATGCTCAGCCTTCCGTTCATCGCCAGCACCCCGCAGAACATCAAACGACCCAAGGTCATCGTGCCGTTTGCACCGCGAACCCTTGATGAAGCTCGCGCGGCGGGAGAGTGGGCGGCGCGCGCCCGAAAAGCGGGTGCCGATGCCATGGAATGGCGCGTTGACGCGCTGGCCGACAGTGTTGATCTGCTCGATGCTGATGGGCCGGCTGCTCAGGCGCTTGAGGAAGCCCAGCTCGCCGTTCAGGACCACCGGCTGCTTCCTGTGCTGATTACGGTGCGGACCGCAGCCGAGGGCGGACAGGCTGATCTTGACGATGCCGCCTACGCGAAGGTCGTCTCCGGTCTCATGCGCCGCACCCAGCTGACCCCGCCCCTGGACACGCAGCCGCGCATTGCAGTTGATGTCGAAGTTGATCGCGAACCGGCAGCCCAGCTGTGCAAGCAGGCGGGAGAGCTTGGCGTTCCCGTTGTCGCCTCCCACCACGACTTCGATCGCACCCCAGACACCAGAATCCTGCTGGCAAAGATCCGCGACATGCTCCTCATGGGAGCGGATGCAGCGAAGATCGCCGTCATGCCGAAAGAGCCGAGCGATGTTTCACGGCTCCTGGAGGCCTGCGCGTCTGCTGTCGAAGTCGCCGAGGTGCCGGTCATCGCCATCTCGATGGGCCCCCTGGGGCGCTCCACCCGCGTGTTCGGAGGGGACTTCGGTTCGGCTGCCACTTTCGCCACACTGGGCGACGAACCGACCGCACCCGGTCAGATCCCCGTCGAAAAGCTGCGCTCCGTCTGGACTGAACTGTACTGACCAAACCGGGCCGGCACCTCGGCAGGGAACTCGGCGAGCAGGTGGCGACTGAGCCACCAGGCCCCGTTTCGACACACCCGTTAGCCGGGATCTGCGCTTTAGCCGTTAGGAAACTCCCGTTAGCAACAGAAACTCCCGAAAAGCAGTACTGCTAACGGGAGTTTTTGTTGCTAAGCGGTGTGTGGGTGCAGAAAAGGGGCCGAGGTGCCGGGCGCGGGTCGTCGCGGAATGTCGACAGCA
>NZ_KV786029.1:0-3778 GCF_001806795.1 Brevibacterium sp. HMSC22B09
CGCGCGTGAAGAGTACGCTTTGTCCGCCCGGAAATGGGCGGTCCGGTATCGGTCAGGGCAACCGCTGACCGACCGCTCCTCGCGCCCGCACACAAGTCCTGGCCGTCTCCCCAAGAAACGAGAACACCGGATCATCTCGCTCCGTTTCAACCGGCGCTGGGGCCCGCACCGGATCAGCTATCACCTCGGGATTCCACGTGCGACTGTGGGCCGAGTACTCGAACGCTACCGAATGCCACGCTTGGACCACATCGATTAGGCGACCGGCCTCCCGGTCCGTAAGACGAGGCCGGCCCGTTACGAGATGACCCGTCCGGGCGAACTCGTGCATGTGGATATCAAGAAGCTCGGACGGATCCCGGATGGTGGCGGGCATCGCATGCTCGGCAGAACACTCGGGAACCGGAACAACAAGAAGCAAGGCCGCGGCTACGCCTATCTGCATCATGCCGTCGATGGGTACTCACGCCTGGCGTATTCCGAGATCCTCGACGATGAACGCAAAGAGACCGCTGCCGGGTTCTGGAACAGGGCGCGCGCTTTCTTCACGGATGCAGGGGTCACCGTGACCGGGGTGATGACCGACAACGGCTCCTGTTACCGTTCCCACGCCTTCGCTGCCGCATTGGGCGAGGGGGTGAAGCACCGACGCACGCGTCCGTATCGTCCGCAGACCAACGGCAAGGTCGAACGGTTCAACCGCACCCTTGCGCAGGAATGGGCGTACGCCGAGACGTATGACAGTGATGAAGCCAGGGCCGCGACCTATACTGCCTGGCTCCATCACTACAATCATCACCGACCCCATACCGGGATCGGAGGGCTGACCCCGTCAGATCGCGTTCACAACCTCACGAGGAACTACAACTAGCTCGGTTCTTCGGACTTTCGGGCGGAGACACGGGAGGCTGATGGCCCCGGCCCCATGAATTGGCTCGCAAGAATACCTCGTTTGAGGTATGACCTCTTCGGCGAAGGTGACAACACTTAGCACTAGCGGCCGGCATTCCGTCGGTTGCTTCAGAGTCATATGCGACTGGAGGACGTTGTGAGTGAGAAACGAGCTTTGAAGCGAATCGCGGGATTTGGCATGATCGTGGCTCTCGCCACCGCAGGGTTGGCAGCCCCATCGGCCGCGTTCGCCCAAGAAGGAGAAACCGAACTGATCAAGCAGATCGAAGCGTCCGACACTCCATTCGCAGACTTGGAGCAGCTGACACCCGCTGAGCAGGAGCAGTTCCTGCAGGATCTGGAAGTGCTCAGTGAAGAACAGCAGGAGGAAGTGCTTCAAAGCGATGAGTGGACACCCAGCGTGTCGACGTTCGCATACTCCGACATCATCTGGTCCGGCCTTGAGAAGGCAGCGTGCGTGATCCACGTCGACCTGGTTTCCTGCAACCGGGCAGCCAAAGATGCCACAACCGCATCGAACTCGGCTGCGAGTCATTTCGCTTCAAACACGCTGCACAACGGCAAGGGCGACGCCTACCGGCACTGCTACTGGAACGCCCGTATGACGATTAGCATCGGCGAAAGCGGGGCAATGAAGATCGCCTCCAACCACGAGGCCATCCGAAACGGCCCGGCGAAAGAGAAGAAGATGGACCTCGCGAACAACAAGACAGGTCGGGCCATCGGCAAGGCGAAGAAGACCACTTCCAAGAGCCACACCGAGTGCAAGAGCCGCGCCAACAGCGGCAAACTCGTTACCCTGAAGTGATGATCTCCCCTAGTCTAAGACGGATCCCGAGCATCCTAGCGTTCAGTGCGTCGCTGACGGCGACGCTCGCGCTAACCGGTTGTTCGGGATCCGGCGACTTTGAGTCACGAGTTCTGCAGGTTAGCGAAGAAGGCAGCGCTTTTAGACTCCCTGACAAGGTCGACGGGAAGAACTGGGACGAGGTCCTGGTGCTATGCCCATACGACCAAGCTCCGCGCAATTTGGACCAAGCATTTGTGAACGCTGCCGCTGACATCGACACCAATGCCAGTGACGCATCGCAGTGGCTATTGTTCCGTACCGCCGACGATGTCACCACGCTCACCATCTCAAGGTCAGAACTGGAGTTCTGCTCTTTGTCGCACTCCGGTCCAAGCGTCTACGCTCAGGGAACGCTGTGGACCAGTGCGGATAAGGATGGCGTCGCCGTGATGACACCCGCGACGTAGCGCTAACGCTAGTCAGGGTCACTCGCATGGATGAGGTCTGCCAATCCCATCGCCCGATGCGACTGTCGGAAGAGGTGGCGGCGGATGAATTTCAGACTAGCCGTTCCTCCCGAATCGCTCTCACGGACTTGTTCTCGCTATTCATTCTCAGCTTCATGATTGTCGCTGCGATCGTCGCTGCGACGTTCAATACCGCCGGACGAGGATTTCGTGGAGCTGTTTAGATGGTCGGGCTGGGCCACGGAGCAATCTGGGCGGCTCTCATATTCGGAGCGCTCATCCTCTTGGTCATGGTAGCGACGTTGTTGCAACGTCGGACCATGGCGAGGGGCGCGACACAGCAAAGACGAGAGTCCTGGTCTCGAAACTGATAGTGCAGTCCCGGTTTTTCAACTACCACGTCGTTGCAAGCAACTATCGACCTCTCGGGGTCTTCTGTCTGAGCTGGTGCGATAGCCGGGGGTTCTCGATCGTTTGTAACGACGGAATCTGCATCGGATGCATAGTTTTGGCCTCGGATGGTCGTCATGCCTGAGCGCCGTTAACTCCCGTTCTTGTTGAGTTTACGATAGCGAGGTGCGGCTGTGTCCTGGCCGCACCCATAGTGCCGGAAGCACGGTTCGCTCGGTTGCCCCGGTGAAGCCGATTGCTCCCCTCTCGCCGAGATCCGCCTCGCCACCCCACGCAGGGTCCTCTCCTCCCGGTCCCGGCGACGGTCATACTGGCAGAGTACTCGAGGCGTGGATGAGTCGACGAGTGACCTCGCGCAGCTCGGCGATGCCGTACCGCTGCGGGCCCTTCTCCGAAGCAAAGGCGCCTATTGCCTGACGATCGTCCGAAGCGGTGAACGTCACGGCGTGCAGCACGCCATCGCGTCGATCCTTTGCTGGTCTCCCGATCTTCTCCACCCACTCGACCTGGTCCTGCCGCCCAGCCTTCGTGGCTAGGGCGTGTCTGACAAAGATTCGGCATCTTCGCTGGGAGTCTTGACCCATGTCACGCTTCCAGATGCTCTCCGACGCTCAGTGGTCCTTGATTCAGGACATGCTCCCCCGTCCCACCGGGCGCAGAGGCAGACCCTTCTCCGACGCCCGCCGGATGGTCGAAGCGATCATCTACCGCTACCGGTGCGGCATCGCCTGGCGCGATCTACCCGAGGTGTATGGACCCTGGCAGACGGTCTGGACCTGGCACCGCAGGATGGCCTCCGAGGGAACCTGGGACACCATCCTCAACACCCTCACCGCCGCTGCAGACAAGGAAGGACTCATCGACTGGTCCGTCTCCGTAGACTCGACCATCGCGCGTGCCCATCAGCACGCGACGAACGCCACACGCCTCACAGGGGGCTACATCGAATTACAAGAATCTGACCATCGAGCCGCCTGATCACAGCATCGGCCGCTCACGAGGGGGCCTGTCCACGAAGATCCACCAACTCGTCGACGGTCACGGACTGCCTCTGGTCACCCTGCTGAGCCCGGGGCAAGCCGGCGACTCCTCGATGTTCCTGCCTCTTCTGCAGCACCTTCGGGTCGGTCGTGACGTCGGGCGACCACGCACTTGCCCGGACGCCGTGCGGGCGGACAAAGCGTACTCTTCACGCGCG
>NZ_KV786030.1:0-9409 GCF_001806795.1 Brevibacterium sp. HMSC22B09
GAGTGAACACCGCAGCCTGCATGCGGCGCCTCGTGCTTCTGGTGGGCGGGAGCCCGTCAGTTCATCCTCGTTCCGGCGGAGCCGAGTCGCTGGCAGGCCTCGACAATGCGAGCAGCCATGCCGGCCTCAGCGGCCCGGCCCCATGCGCGCGGGTCGTACATCTTCTTGTTTCCGACCTCGCCGTCGACCTTAAGCACACCTTCGTAGTTGGTGAAGATGTGGTCGGCCACGGGGCGAGTGAACGCGTACTGGGTGTCGGTGTCGATGTTCATCTTGATGACACCGTAGGAAACAGCATCGGCGATTTCCTGTGCCGTGGAACCTGAACCGCCGTGGAACACCAGGTCAAACGGCTTGTCCTTGCCGTGCTTCTTACCAACCTCGTCCTGGATTTCCTTCAGCAGCTCAGGACGCAGGCGGACGTGTTCGGGCTTGTACACACCGTGGACGTTGCCGAAGACCAGCGCGGTCATGTAGCGGCCGCGCTCACCCAGGCCGAGCTTGTCGACAATTGCCAGACCGTCTTCGACCGACGAGTACAGTTTGTCGTTTTCGCCGCCCTTGACACCGTCTTCTTCACCGCCGACAGCGCCGACCTCGATTTCGAGGATCTGCTTGGCGCGGCTGGTCAGCTCGAGCAGCTCTTCGGCGATTTCAAGGTTTTCGCCGACCTCAATGGCCGAACCGTCCCACATGTGCGACTGGATGAGCGGGTCTTCACCGCGATCGACGCGCTCCTGCGACACCTGGATGAGCGGCTTGACCCAGTCTTCGACCTTGTCCTTCTGCGCGTGGTCGGTGTGCAGAGCGACCGTCACGCCGTAGTTCTTGGCAACCGTGTGCGCGTATTCGGCGAGCGCAATCGAACCGGTGATCCGGTCCTTGATGGTCGCACCCGAGGCGAATTCAGCACCGCCGAAGGAGAACTGGATGATGCCGTCGGATTCAGCTTCCGCGAAGCCGCGCAGTGCGGCGTTGATCGTCTGGGAGCTCGTGACGTTGATGGCCGGGTAGGCGAAACCGCCCTCCTTGGCCCGGTCGAGCATTTCGGCGTACTGATCAGGGGTTGCAATTGCCATGAACACTCCTGCGCTTAGGGGATTGCTTCAGTCGGAATCATTCTACGCACCCGAATTTGACCGTAGTCTTAACCACATGAGCCCAAGCACTGACTCAGCCGGCCCGCTCGACGGCCAGCCAGCCGGCGCCTCGTCCGAAGTCCCGGCTGGAACTCCGACCGGCGCTTCGCCCGAACCCGGACACCCGGCCCCGCCCACACGCACGAACCTCGTGCAGGCTGCGGCCTGGGCTCTGTGGGACTGGGGAAGCTCGGCCTACTCGGCTGTGATCGTCACCTTCGTGTTCGCTCCGTACCTCGTGAAGGCGGTTACCGAGGACCCGGTTTCGGGCGCTGCCGCGCTGGGGTGGGCCTCCGGTCTGGCGGGCCTGGTCGTTGCTGTTGTCGCTCCCGCCGCGGGTGCCCGCGCCGATGCGAAGTCCCGCCACCGGCGCCTGCTGACCATCTACACCGGCGTCGTCGTCGCCTGCGTTTTCGCGCTGGCGTTCATCAAGAGCGAACCGGTGTTCTTCCTGCCCGGCCTGATCTTCCTGGCCGCTGCTTCCGTTTTCTTCGAACTGGCCCAGGTCAGCTACAACGCGATGCTCGGGCGGATTGCCGCACCGAACAGCGTGGGCAAAGTGTCGAACATCGGCTGGGGCTTCGGCTACCTGGGTGGGCTCGCCATGCTGCTCATTGCGCTGTTCGCCTTCATCCTTCCCGAGGTGGGACTGTTCGGGGCGGTCAGCGAAGGCGGCTGGCGGTTCCGGCTGGTGGCAGGTGCTACCGCCGTGTGGTTTGCCGTGTGGGCTGTTCCGCTGATCTTCCTGGCCCCGCGCGATGCGTCGGGGGCTCAGGTGCAGACTGCCCGGGCGCGCTCAGGGAACCCGGTCGCTGAATGGTTCACCAGCTGGAAGCAGGACTACAAGGACCTGTTCCGCCGGCTGAAAGACCTCTTCCAGAACGACCGGCAGACCTTTGTCTTCTTCATCGCCTCGGCTGTTTTCCGCGACGGACTCACCACGATCTTCGCGGTGGCCGGCGTGCTCGCGGCCTCCGCTTACGGATTCACGGAAACTGAGGTCATCTACCTAGGGATCGCCGCGAACGTCGTTGCCGCCATCGGCTGCCTGGTGTCCGGTCCGCTTGACGATGCTGTTGGCCCCAGAGCGGTCATCATCACGGGCCTGACCTGCCTGTGCATTGGCGCCGTGCCCATCCTGCTCTCCGACAGTCCCACCGTGTTCTGGGCGTGCGCACTGTTCCTGTGCCTGTTCGTCGGGCCGGTCAACGCATCGAGCCGTTCATTCCTCACCCGCATCACTCCCCCGGAGCGCGCCGGCGAGAACTTCGGCCTCTACGCCACCACCGGGCGGGCCATCAGCTTCCTGGGCCCGTGGCTGTTCAGCCTGTCGATCACCATCTTCGGCTTCGAACGCGCGGGTGCCGCCGGCATCATCGTCGTCCTGCTGCTGGGACTTGCCCTCATGCTCGCCGTGCCGCGCACCGGTCCCGGCCAGAAGCGAGCCGAACAAGCCGCCCAGAGCTGACCCACCCGGCCCCAACCGGCACCTCGGCAGCCCAACCACCAGCCAGCCCGGCACCTCGGCAGCCCAAGCACCAGCCAGCCCGGCACCTCGTTACCCGGTACTGGCAGACACAGATTTTCCCAAAATGCGGCGCAGGTCATAGTATGGGCTCAAACCAACCAAACGAACGATCAAATTCGATCGGGGAAGAGGACCGATGGACAGCCTTTTCAGCAAAGAAGAGTTGGAATTCGCAGAAGAGATGCGGAACTTCTACCGCACTGAGATTCCCGAAGAAATCCGCTACCGCGTGGCAATCGGCCAGGAAGTCTCCAAGGACGACATGGTCACCAGCCAGCGCATCCTCAACAAGCACGGCCTGGCCGTCCCCAACTGGTCACTGGAATACGGCGGCCGCGACTGGACGCCCGTCCAGCGCCACATCTACCTGGACGAAATGCAGACCGCGTGCGTTCCACACCCGCTGCCGTTCAACGCATCCATGGTCGGCCCCGTGATCGACACCTTCGGCTCGAAGGAAATCAAGGACCGCTTCCTGCCGGCCACCGCCAACCTCGACATCTGGTGGTCCCAAGGCTTTTCCGAACCCAACGCCGGTTCCGACCTTGCATCGCTGAAGACCTCGGCCGTGCGCGACGGCGACAAGTACATCGTCAACGGCCAGAAGACCTGGACCACGCTCGGCCAGTACGGCGACTGGATCTTCTGCCTGGTCCGCACCGACCCCAACGTCAAGAAGCAGGCCGGTATTTCATTCCTGCTGATCGACATGACCTCCCCCGGCCTGACCGTCCGCCCCATCCAGACGATCGACGGCGGCGTCGAAGTCAACGAAGTGTTCTTCGAAAACGTCGAAGTTCCCGTCGAGAACCTCGTCGGCGAAGAGAACAAGGGCTGGACCTACGCCAAGTTCCTCCTGGGCAACGAGCGCACCGGAATCGCCCGCGTCGGCGAATCCAAGGTCAACCTGGCACGCGCCAAGGCCTACGCCGCAGCAACCAAGACCCAGCGCGGCTCCCTGCTGGACGACCCGCAGTACTCCACCCGCATCGCCAAGATCGAAGCCGAGCTCAAGGCACTCGAAATGATGCAGCTGCGCGTCCTGTCCACCCAGGTTGCAGGCTCCGACGCGCCCGACCCGCGGTCGTCAATCCTCAAGCTGCGCGGTTCGGAACTCCAGCAGGACATCACCGAACTGCTCATGGACATCGTCGCCCCGCAGGGCATGGACTTCGTCGACTCCGCACAGACCCGCGACGGCTTCACGAACCTGTCCCAGGCTGCTGTCGACGCCACGGCACGCTACTTCAACATGCGCAAGGTGACGATCTACGGAGGCTCGTCCGAAGTCCAGCGCTCCATCATCTCCAAGGCCATCCTGGGTCTGTGACCTGCTGAAGAACGAGAGGTATAGAAAATGGATCTTGAACTCAATGACATCCAGCAGGAACTCAAATCGACCGTCGGCCGCCTGCTGAAAGACAAGTACAGCGCCGAGCAGCGCGAAGAGATTCTGCGCTCGGAAGCCGGCTGGAGCCAGCAGATGTGGGACCAGTTCGCACAGCTGGGCCTCATGTCGCTGCCGATTGAAGAAGAATACGGCGGCGCCGGCATGGGCTTTGGCGAAGTCGCAGTCGTCATGGAAGCGTTTGGCCGCGCACTCGTGCTCGAACCGTACCTGCCGACCGTCATCCTGGGTGCTGGCCTCATCCAGGCTGCAGGCAGCGCTGACCAGAAGGCTGAATTGCTTCCCGCGGTTGCAGCCGGCGAACTCAAGCTGGCCTTCGCCGCGCAGGAACCGGCCGGCCGCTACGACTTCCTCAACCCGACCACCACGGCTCAGGCCTCCGGTGACGGCTACACCATTTCGGGCGAAAAGGCGCAGGTCATCGGCGGCGACGCAGCCGACACCTTCGTCGTCACGGCGAAGGTCGACGGTGAGCTCGGCCTGTTCCTCGTCAAGGCCGACGCTGACGGTGTGACCGTCGACCCGCGCACCCAGGCTGACGGCCTGCGCAGCGCATCCGTCCTGTTCGACGGTGCGGCAGCCCAGCGTCTGGAAGCCGACGATGCAGCGGCAGCGATTGAGCGCGTCCTCGACACCGCCCAGGCAGCCCTTGCCGCAGAAGCAGTCGGCGCTATGGAAGCCGCACTGTTCATGACGGCTGACTACCTCAAGACCCGCGAACAGTTCGGTGTGCCGATCGGCGTGTTCCAGACCCTGCAGCACCGCGCGGCAGACGCCTACGCGAAGCTCGAAGAAGCCAAGTCGATGGCGCTGTACTCGAAGCTCGCCATCGAGGCTGACACCGACGGAACCTCGAAGACCCGCCACGCGGACGTGCTCGCTGCCAAGGTCATCATCGACCAGTCAGCAAAGCACATTTTCTCGGAGTCCATCCAGATGCACGGCGGTATCGGCATGACGATGGAATACCCCATCGGCCACTACGCCAAGCGGCTGACCGTCATCCCCCGCACCTTCGCCGCTCCCGACCAGGCTCTGGTCGAACTCGGCGAAGTCGGCGGTCTGCTCGAACCCTACGCAGCTGATCTCTGATCCGTGCGGCTGAGCCGGATTCGGCTCAGGCACGAAAAGCACGAGGTGCCGCTCACTTTTCTGGTGAGCGGCACCTCGTGCTTTGTGCTGGGTTTTTCTGCCGTCGGCTGGGTGCTGCCGTCAGCTGAGGGTCTTTCAGCTGACGGTCTGCCCGAACTCCCACCTGCGGATCCAGGCGTGCATCGCGATTGCGGCAGCGGCCGCGGCGTTCATGGAGCGAGTCGAACCGTACTGCTCGATTGACAGAACGGCTTCGCAGGCTTCGTGCGCACTGTCCGTCAGCCCGATGGACTCCTGGCCGAACAGAAACACACAGTCCCGCGGAAGGTCACAGGTTTCGAGCGGCGTGGAGTCGGGGAAGTTGTCGATGCCGATCAGCGGCAGGTTCCTTTCGGCACACCAAGCCGCGAGGTCGTCGGCACTCGGGTGGTGCAGAACGTGCTGGTAGCGGTCGGTGACCATGGCGCCTCGGCGGTTCCAGCGCTTCTTGCCGACAATGTGCACGGCAGCCGCGTTGAAGGCGTTGGCTGTGCGCACAACCGAACCGATATTGAGGTCGTGCTGCCAATTCTCAATCGCCACGTGAAAGCCGTGGCGACGCTGGTCAAGGTCGGCGATGATCGCCTCCATCGTCCAGTAGCGGTAGCCGTCGACCACATTGCGGCGGTCGCCGTCGCGCAGCAGCTCGGGATCGTAGCGCTCGTCGTCGGGCCATTCGCCCTCCCAGGGGCCAACCCCGTGGGAGGGTGCTGCGGATTCAGCCGACTCAGCGGCTGTCGGCTCCGCGGTGGGAGGTTTCGGCTCAGTCATCCTCGTTCACGGACTTGCCGGCCTTCTTCTTGGGCTTCTTGGCCTTGGCGGAGCCAGCTTTGGCGGAGTCGGCCTTGGAGGACTTGCTGTCAGCCTCCTTGGCCTTCGTCTTGACCTTGTCAGCTTCCTCAGCGTCCTCAGCCTCGGCAGCGTCCTCGGCTTCCTCCGCCTCGTCAGCCTTGTCGACCTTGTCTGCCTTGCCCTTCGGTTCGTTCTTCAGCTTCGCCTTCGCCACAGCCGGACGGCCGGCAATGCCGGCGCCCGACAGCACTGTCTTCGTGTAGCGCGAGATGGCCAGCATGACGAGCACAACCGCGACGACAGCGGCCGAAGCGGCGGCCACGAGGCCGTGCCACCACGGGGCTGCGGTCAGCAGGTACAGCGCGCCAACACCAGTCGGTTCGGCAAACGGCAGCCACGCGGCAACCTGCGGCAGGCTGTCGGCCATGAACGGCAGCATCGGCAGGAACGCCATGACGACGATGACAACTCCCGCAACAGCCGCGCCGATCCGGCGGCCCCGCTGCTTTTCGCCCATTGCAATGAGCGCGAAGAATGCGATGACCGCAGCCGCATAGAAGGCATAGCTCAGCACAAACCAGCCGAGAGCAGGCAGAGCCGCGTACACCTCGCCGGCCAGACCGATAACAGACATGCCCAGCAGGCCGACAACCGCCGTGATGACCAGCAGGAGCAGAGCCAGTTGTGTGAGGCCCCAAATGCGGCCCCACAGAGCCGAGCGCGGCGGGATGGCAGCGATGATGATTTCGCTGGTGTGGGTGCGGCGCTCTTCGCGCACACCCCGGTAGGCCAAAGCACCCAGGCTCAGTCCTGCAGCCAGGGTCAGCGCGACCATGGTCCAGGCCACGACCTCACCGGTTGCGGGGTCGATGGGCCCACCGTCGACGTAGGTGACGTCAGGCGTGCTGACGAGCTTGTCGATGATTGCCTGCGGCATGCGGTTCTTGGCGATCAGCTGGTCATTGCCCTGACCCGTGGGGTCCTGCAGGAGGAAAGCGTCGACCTTGCCGCTCTTGACGGCGTCCTGGCCCTCTTCGACGCTCGTGACGATCGTGACGGACATGCCCAGCTGCTGTTCGACCTGCGGAAGCTGCTGTGCGACCTGGTCCTTCTGCTCTTCGGGCACCATCATGGCAACGCTTTCGCCGCTGCCGGCAGACACACCGGTGCGCGAAAAGCCGATGATGAGCGCTGCCAGCACACCGATGATGAGTGCGAGCGCGGTCGCCGCAAACAGCGGGCTGCGCAGCGCCTGCGAGGTTTCGCGGTTGGCTACCAGGTAGGACGCCTGCCCACCCGTGAGGTCGCGGAACTCGGAGACGAGCCCCGTCTTGGTTTCATCGCCGGTGTCCTCACGCAGCTCATCGGGAACCTCGGCGAGTTCTCCCACCGGTTCGTCACCGAGGTTGTGCGGGTCGAGGGCCTTCCCTCCCCCGCCAAGGTCCGTGTACGAGGTGGTGCTGATGTTGTCGTGATCCTCGCTGTGATCTTTGTTTGCCATCAGACGTCCTCCTTGAAGATCTCCCGCAGACTGGCGGGCTGAGCGTCGGCCTTGGCGCCGGTCTTGGCCGAGTGTTCCTTCCGCAGCTCCTTCGCTGTTCCGTGGGCGATGACGCTGCCGTGGCCCAGCACCAGAATGTCGTCGGCGTACTGTTCGATGAGCTCCCAGTCGTCAGACGTGACGATGATGGGCACGCCGGCGTCCGCGTGGTCCTTCAGCAGGCCGAACACGAGCTTGGCGGAGGCCATGTCGAGACCTTCGCCGATTTCATCGATGACGACGACGTCAGGGTCGGCGGCCAGAACAGCAGCGATGTGCACGCGGGCCTGTTCGGTGCCCGACAGCTGGGACAGCGGAACATAGGCCCGGTCCGACAGTTCGAGACGGGCCAGCAGGGTGACCGCGTTGCGCTCTGCCGCACCGAGCGTCATGCCGTGCAGGCGCGCCATGTAGACGATCTGCTCCATGACCTTCATGGAAGGGAAGCCGCCGCGTTCGGCCGGCAGGTATCCGAAGTTCTGGCGGTCACCGCCGACGAGCTCGTTGTCTTCGAGCTTCACAGTGCCGCTTTCGGGTTCGATGATGCCCATGATCGCGCGGGCAAGTTCGGTTTTGCCGGCGCCCTTGGGGCCCACAACGCCGAGGATTCGCCCCGGGGTCGCTTTGACGGAAACGTCGTCAAGCCACAGTCTGCGCTGTGACTTCACAGTGATGGACGACAGTTCGAGCACAGGGGGTCCTTTCCTTTGCGGACTTTCGCCGCGTGACTTCAGTCCAGGCCGAGGTCAGCGGTGGTCAATGCTGTCAGATAGCGCAGGCCTTCGGCTTCGACGCGTTCGCGCGCACCGGTGTTGCGGTCCATGACCACTACAACGGCGACGACTTCTGCGCCGGCTTCACGCAGGGCTTCGACGGCGGTGAGAACCGATCCGCCGGTTGTCGACGTGTCTTCTACAGCGACGACGCGACGGCCCCGGACGTCCGGCCCTTCGACGCGCTTGCCCATGCCGTGTTCTTTGGCCTGCTTGCGCACAACGAAGGTGTCCAGCGGAGTGCCGCGGCGCACGGAAGCGTGCATCGTAGCGGTTCCCACCGGGTCAGCGCCCATGGTGAGCCCGCCGACGGCATCAACCGAGTCCAGCAGGCCCTCGGCTTCGAGGACATCGAGGACGATGTCGCCCACAAGCGGCGCGGAACGGTGGTCGAGCGTCACAAGGCGCAGGTCCAGGTAGTAGTCGGCCTGCTTGCCCGAAGACAGGGTGAAGCTGCCACGCTTAACGGCCAGGGAGTCGATGAGTTTCAGCAGCTCTTCGCGTGTCTGCGCAGGATCGTACGAACGTGTGTCGGTCATGGCCGCCATTGTATTCGCGGGCATGAGCGCCACTTCACATGGAGTAGGGAGGAACCCTCTCACCTGGCACCTCGGGAGCACCCGGACCTCCACCTCGGCAGCCCGGGGTGCCGCGCGGCTGGGAGGTGGCCTCCACCTCGTGCGCCCACCCCTGCACCTCGGCGAGCCACCCCTGCACCTCAGGAGCCTCCCCCAGACCCCCGCCCACGCTTTAGCAACAAAAACTCCCCTTAGCAGTGGCGGCTAAAGCGCAGATACCGGCTAACGGGAGTCTCCCTACGGCTAAGCCGCAGAAACCGGCTAACGGGTGTTTTTGCTGGGCAAAGAACGCCAGGCTAGGCCAAAATCTGCCGGGTTGAACGCCACGAACCTCAGGAAAACTACGAGGTGCCGCTCACCTGGCACCGGAACTCCACCTCGGCAGCCCCCGAACCTCCACCTCGGGAGTCCGCGAGGTGCCGCTCGGCTGGGAGCCGACCTCCACCTCGGCGAGCCACCCCTGCACCTCGGCAGTCTCCCCCAGACCCCAGCCCACGCTTTAGCAACAAAAACTCCCCTT
>NZ_KV786031.1:0-54406 GCF_001806795.1 Brevibacterium sp. HMSC22B09
GAATTCTGTACTGGCGCCTCGTGCTTTGTGGTTTGAGGGAGGCCGCGGTCAGCCGCGGTCAGCGGCCCGCTCTGCCATGTCGATGACATTGGCCAGGAGCATGGCGCGGGTCATGGGGCCCACTCCCCCGGGGTTCGGTGAGTACCAGGAGGCCTTCGCCTGGGCTTCCTGCGAAACATCGCCGACGACCTTCGACTTGCCTGTCTCCGGGTCTTCTTCGCGGGACACACCGACGTCCACGAGAACGGCTCCGTCTTTCACAGCGTCACCGGCGACGATGTCTTTCACCCCGGCTGCCGCAACAATGACGTCAGCCTGCTGCAGCAGTTCGGGGAGGTTCTTCGTGCCGGTGTGAGTGAGCGTGACGGTGGCGTTGACATCGCGGCGAGTCAGCAGCAGACCAATGGGACGGCCCACTGTTACACCGCGGCCCAGAACAACCACGTGCTTGCCGTTCAAGTCCACGCCGTGACGCTCCAGAAGCTCAACGATGCCGCGCGGGGTGCACGGCAGCGGCGAAGTCACGTCTTCACGCACCCGCAAGACCAGGCGCCCCAGGTTCGTGGGGTGCAGACCATCAGCGTCCTTGTCCGGGTCGACCAGTTCGAGCACACGGTTGGTGTCGATGCCGTCCGGCAGGGGCAGCTGCACGATGAAACCCGTACATTCTGGGTTGTTGTTGAGCCTGGTGACCGCGTCTTCGATCTCCTGCTGAGTGGCGGTCGCTGGGAGATCTTCGCGGATCGACGCGATTCCAACCTCAGCGCAGTCGCGGTGCTTGCCGGCGACATACCACTGCGACCCTGGGTCTTCGCCGACGAGCAGTGTGCCCAGTCCCGGGGTGACGCCCCGGTCCTTCAGGGCCTGCGCCCGCACGGCGAGTTCCTGTTTGATTGCAGTGGCTGTCGCTTTGCCGTCAAGCTTCTGTGGCATCAGTACTGTTCCAGTCCTTCGTAGAGCGGGAAGTCCTTCGTGACCTTAGCAACACGCTCACGCAGCGCTGCAAGGTCCGCACCGGGCTTGAGCGTTTCGGCGATGATGTCGGCAACCTCGGTGAAGGCTGCAGCGTCAAGACCGCGGGTGGCAAGGGCGGGGGTGCCGATGCGCAGACCAGAGGTCACCATGGGCGGACGCGGGTCAAACGGAACAGCGTTGCGGTTGACGGTGATGCCCACCTGGTGCAGAAGGTCTTCACCCTGTTTGCCGTCGATTTCGCTGTTGCGCAGGTCAACGAGCACCAGGTGAACGTCAGTGCCGCCGGACAGGACCGAAACACCGGCTTCAGCAACATCGTCGCGAAGCAGACGCTCAGCGAGGATCTGTGCGCCTTCGATGGTGCGCTTCTGGCGGTCCTTGAATTCGTCTTCTGCTGCCAGCTTGAACGCGACAGCCTTGCCCGCGATCACGTGCATGAGCGGACCGCCCTGCTGACCGGGGAAAACAGCCGAGTTGATCTTCTTGTTGAGCTCTTCCGAGTTCGTCAGGATGAAGCCCGAACGGGGACCGCCGAGGGTCTTGTGGACCGTCGAAGACACAACGTCGGCGTACTCAACCGGGTTGGGGTGCAGACCAGCTGCGACAAGACCAGCAAAGTGCGCCATGTCGACCCACAGGTAAGCGCCGACTTCGTCAGCGATTTCGCGGAAGGCCTTGAAGTCCAGCTGACGCGGGTAGGCCGACCAGCCGGCCACGATGACCTTCGGCTTGTGCTCAAGAGCGCGTTCACGGACCTGATCCATGTCCACGCGGTTGGTTTCAGGGTCAACCTCGTAGGACGACACGTTGTACAGACGTCCCGAGAAGTTGATCTTCATGCCGTGCGTCAGGTGACCGCCGTGAGCCAAGTCGAGGCCCAGCAGACCGTCACCGGCACGCGCCAGTGCGTGCATGACGGCGGCATTGGCGGAAGCACCGGAGTGCGGCTGGACGTTTGCGTACTTCGCGCCGAAGAGCGACTTTGCTCGTTCGATCGCGAGGTTCTCTGCGACGTCAACGTATTCACAGCCGCCGTAGTAGCGGCGACCCGGGTAGCCTTCGGCGTACTTGTTCGTCAGCACCGAGCCCTGAGCCTGCAGCACAGCGCGGGGAACAAAGTTCTCCGACGCAATCATTTCCAGGTAGTCCTGCTGGCGGCCGAGCTCCTGGTCAAGCACCTTGGCGATTTCGGGATCAATGTCCGCGATGCTCTGCGACAGAGGCGTGTTCGACATCCACGTTCCTTTCCTTCAGACAGCCGTTGTGCGGTCTGAGCGGGCACAACGGCCTCATTGTCTCACGGGTCACACGTTCACACTTCCGCCGACACATAGCGGACGGGATGGATGCTGTGGGTGTAGGCGGGGCAGCGGAAGGTGGGGGTGCTGAGGAGGGGCGCTCCACCTCGTATGCCCTCCCCAGGTTCGTGCACGAGGTGCCGCTCCCCTTGGCGGCAGAACCCCACCTCGGGAGCCCCTCCACACACCCAGACTCCCGTTAGCCGGAATCTTCGCCTTAGCAGTGGCGGCTAAACCGCAGATTCCTTGCTGAAGCGTGCCTCCCTGCGGCTAAAGCGTGGATTTGTCGCTAAAGCGTGGACCCCGGCTAAGGGGTGGATTCGCTGCAAACGGGTGTGTGGGGCTGCGAAGGCAGAAACACGAAAGGCGCCGCAGAACCACGTTCTGCGGCGCCTTCGTTTCAGGCTTCAGAGAAGCTCAGATCAGGCTTCGTCCTTTTCAGCATCTGCTTCAGCATCTGCGTCATCGGCGGCTTCCTGGGCTTCGTCTTCCTGCGGGCCGGATTCGACATCCGGTGCAGCTTCGACTTCTTCAGCCGGAGCTTCGGCCTTTTCGTCAGCCGAGGCGGCGGCTGCGCCTTCTGCTTCCTTCACCACGGCCTGCTTGGGCGAGTAAGCCTCAAGAACCAGTTCGATGACAGCCATGGGGGCGTTGTCACCGGGGCGGGTGCCGATCTTGGTGATGCGGGTGTAACCACCCGGGCGTTCAGCAACAGCAGGTGCGATCGAGGTGAACAGCTCGTGCACAATGCCCTTGTCGCTGATCGAACGCAGGACGCGACGACGCGAAGCGAGGTCACCCTTCTTGGCGAAGGTGATCAGACGCTCGGCGTGCGGGCGCAGGCGCTTGGCCTTGGTTTCGGTGGTCTTCACCGACTTGTTTTCAAAGAGCTGGGCTGCAAGGTTGTTCAGCATTGCCCGCTCGTGCGCCGGGGAACCGCCGAGGCGGTTGCCCTTGGTAGGCGTAGGCATGGGTTTTCTCCTTGGAAATTCTTAGAACTGTTCGTCCTCGACGAACGAAAGGTCGTCAGCGGGCTCGGAAAGCGAGGCGGCGCTGTCCTTAAGGCTCAGGCCGAGCTCGTCGAGCTTCTGCTTGACTTCTTCGATCGACTTCGAGCCGAAGTTGCGGATGTCCATCAGGTCGGCTTCGCTGCGGCTGACGAGCTCGCCGACGGTGTGGATGCCTTCGCGCTTCAGGCAGTTGTAGGAACGAACCGTGAGGTCGAGGCTTTCAATGGCCAGTGCCAGGTCAGCAGCCATGGCTGCGTCAACCGGCGAAGGGCCGATCTCAATGCCTTCCGATTCCACGTTGAGTTCACGGGCCAGGCCGAAGAGCTCAACAAGCGTCGTACCGGCCGAAGCCAGTGCGTCGCGCGGAGAGATCGAAGGCTTGGTCTCGACGTCGACGACCAGGCGGTCGAAGTCGGTGCGCTGTTCAACACGAGTGGCTTCGACCTTGTAGGTCACGCGCAGAACGGGCGAGTAGATGGAGTCAACCGGGATACGGCCGATCTCAGCATCTGCGTTCTTGTTCTGAGCAGCCGACACGTAGCCGCGACCGCGTTCGATCGTCAGCTCCATGTCGAGCGAGCCTTCTTCGTTCAGCGTGGCGATGAAGAGGTCCGGGTTGTGGATCTCAACACCTGCCGGTGCGCTGATGTCAGCGGCCGTGACATCGCCGGGGCCCTGCTTGCGCAGGTAGGCGACGACGGGTTCGTCGAATTCCGAGGAGACGACAAGCGACTTCAGGTTGAGGATGAACTCGGTGACGTCTTCCTTGACTCCGGGAACCGTGGTGAACTCGTGCAGCACACCGTCAATGCGGATGCTGGTGACGGCGGCACCGGGGATGGAGGACAGAAGGGTACGACGCAGCGAGTTGCCGAGGGTGTAGCCGAAGCCAGGCTCCAGGGGCTCGATGACGAACCGGGAGCGCAGATCGGAGACAACCTCTTCAGTGAGCGTGGGACGCTGTGCAATGAGCACGTGGGCTTCCTTTCAGCGAACATCCGCTATATGACGTTCGCGCTTAAAGAGTTCTGGACTCGTTACGCTGTGCCGACTCAGCCGCGGCGGCGCTTGGGCGGACGGCAGCCGTTGTGCGGGTGCGGGGTGACGTCCTGAATGGTGCCCAGCTCAAGGCCGGTGGCCTGGAGCGAGCGGATAGCGGTTTCGCGACCGGAACCGGGGCCCTTGACGAAAACGTCAACCTTCTTCAGGCCGTGTTCCTGTGCGCGGCGCGCAGCGGATTCAGCAGCCATCTGAGCGGCGTACGGGGTCGACTTGCGCGAACCCTTGAATCCGACCTCACCAGAAGAAGCCCAGGAGACCACGGCGCCGGTGGGGTCCGTGATGGAAACGATGGTGTTGTTGAACGTCGACTTGATGTGAGCCTGGCCGTTGACCAGGTTCTTCCTATCGCGACGACGGGGCTTGCGAGCAGCAGCTCGTGACTTGGGTGGCATCTAAATCTCCTACTCGAACGCTTACTTCTTCTTGCCTGCAACGGTGCGCTTCGGACCCTTGCGCGTACGCGCGTTGGTCTTGGTGCGCTGACCGCGGACGGGCAGGCCGCGGCGGTGACGAACACCCTGGTAGCTGCCGATTTCAACCTTGCGGCGGATGTCGGCTGCAACCTCGCGGCGCAGATCGCCTTCAACCTTGAAGGTGCCTTCGATGTAGTCGCGCAGCTGCACGAGCTGATCGTCGGTCAGGTCCTTAACGCGGATGTCCGGGCTGATGCCGGTTTCCGTGAGGGTCTGGCTCGCACGAGTGCGGCCCACACCAAAAATGTATGTCAGGGCGACTTCCACGCGCTTTTCGCGCGGGAGGTCAACTCCGGCTAAACGTGCCATGTGTTTACTCCATGTAGATATTCGAAGGTTCTTGCTCAGGCATGTCCGGATGTCTTTTCGGACCCGGTCCCCGGCCCTCGAACCGGGGGTGTCGTCCTCGCCGTGCAGGAGTTCCTGCCAGCGAGGGGGCGATGCCTGCTTGGGTGTGGACTCGCCTGCCCTTTACGGGAAGCGAACCCATCGATCTGCGTTAGCTGATCAGCCCTGGCGCTGCTTGTGACGCGGGTTCGAGCAGATCACCATGACCACCGAGTTGCGGCGGATGACCTTGCAGCTGTCGCAGATCTTTTTGACGCTTGGCTTAACTTTCATCGCTATTCCTTCTTGTCACCACAAAGCCCCTCGGGGCCAGCCCAAGGGGTGGTCGCGGTGAGTGTCAAAAGATCCTTACTTGTAGCGGTAGACAATCCGTCCGCGAGAAAGGTCGTAGGGAGACAGCTCCACTACAACACGGTCTTCGGGAAGGATGCGGATGTAGTGCTGGCGCATCTTTCCGGAGATGTGCGCAAGCACAAGGTGGCCGTTGGTCAGCTCAACGCGGAACATCGCGTTGGGCAGAGCCTCGACGACCGTACCCTCGATCTCAATGACCCCTTCTTTTTTGGCCATATCGTTCGCTTACCCCTGCTCCCCGCGGAATCCCGCGGATTGAGTGTCTTATCCGTACAGCTCGTGGTTGCGAAAATTCGGTTTCCTGCACTCACTGCCGCCCGTCATCCACAGCGGGATTCTGCGCTAGAGTGAGCGCGTTATGGGAGCCGAAATGCCGACAGCCCACAAGCCAATTGTCTATCCTACAGCGAATATGCTTGACTTTCCAACTGATGTGACGCAGTGCGCAGATATTCGGCAAGGTCCGCTGGGCACCTGTTGGCTTATTGCGCCGCTCATTGCGGCCGAGGTGGCAGCTCCCGGATTCTGCGACCGCACGGTCGTGCACAGGACTGCAACTCGCGCTGTTGTCGACGCGGGAACAGCTCCCATCACCACAAACATTCCCGCACACGCGCGCGACCGCAGCGGTTCGCGTGCCGGGAAAGTCAACAGCACAACACTTGTCGAGGCTGCAGCGCAGACAGTTCTCGGCTCACGCCTTGAAGGTCACCTGCCGTTCAGGGGATTTCAGTTTCTTTTCGGTTCGCCGGGTATTGCGATACCCGCACTTCCCGGCCTGGCCGAGTTCGCACTTCGCGCCGCCGCCCGTGGACTTAAGAGCGGACGCCCCGTCGTCGCCGCAACCCTGCCTAAGCGCAGCAGCTTCGACCTGAGTGACACACGAGACGGCATACCCGTGCGGATCACACCGAACCACGTGTACGCGGTCGTCGGCCACACTTCCGGCGAGCGCAGCAACACCGACCACTCCCCCAGGCTGCTTCTGCGCAACCCCGTGCTGACCGGACGCACCGACATCGACACCGACGCCCTTCAACTGAGCGCACACCAGCTGACTGAAGCAACCATGACGGTCTTCATCGGCCCGAAGCTGCGACAGCCCGGGTTACCCACAAACCCAAACCGCGCTGACAGAACATGGTGAGCTCCACCTCGTCAGCCAACAAAAAGCGCTCGCGGGTCCCGAACAATCGGGGCCCGCGAGCGCTTTCAGACCAGCGTCAGCCGATCACATCTGCTCAGTGACGACCTTTGCGGCGGCCGTTGACAGCCATAGCCGAACCCGCGGCCAGCAAGAGAGCCGCAGCGGCGAGGATTCCCGCAACATCAGCACCCGTGCGCGGCAGAGGCTTGCTTTCGCCCTCTGCATTGTCGTTCGGGGTCTTACCGCCCTTGTCACCAGGCTTGTCATCGGGCTTGTCGCCGCCCGTGTCACCGGGCTTGTCTTTGCCCTCAGTTGAACCGCCCGCTTCCGGGCCGTCCTTCCGCGGCTTGTCCTTCGACAGGATCTCGAGCCCTGCGCTCCCCACTTTCTTGCCCTGAGCATCGACGATCGCAACTTCAACAGTCGAACCGGCCTTCAGGCCCTCGGGCACCGAGAACACGCCAGCGAAGTTGCCGCCGTTGTCAGTGGTGAACGCGTAGGTCTTGTCGCCGATCTTCAGGACATAGTCAGTTTCCGAATCAAGGTGCGTCACCTTGAAGCCGACTTCGCTGCCAACATGCGCTTTCGAGGTGGACAGGGTGAAGCCGTCGGTGCGGAACGTCTGCATCTTGCACTTGTTCGGCAGGTTCACCGTCTTGCCGTTGTGGTCCTTCGCGGTGTCCGGCTTGTCCAGCTTCTCGCCGAAGTCGCCGTCACGGGGAACCCGTCCCTTGCTGAGGAACGTGTTCACGGTGTCAGACACGCATCCGCCAGCAGCCTGGTAGGAGGTGTGGTCGTTGCCGGCCACGCTCAGCAGCGAACCGTCAATGAGCTCAGCCATCTTGACACCCGCTGCGTAGGGCGTTGCAGGGTCGTGCGAGGTGGACACCACGAGGATGTTCGGAACCTTCGTCAGCTGCTTGGACTTGGGCAGCGTGCCCTTGAACTTCCAGAAGTCACACGTGTCATAGCCGGCCGGCGAAACGCTCGCGCGCTGGAACGGCGCTGCCGCGTCGTAGGCTTCCGCGAATTTGCGGACCTGAGCGAGCTTGGCTTCGTCCTTCGGCTCATGTGCACTGTTGGAGTCGGTGCAGCGAATGTTCGTAAAAGCCGCACCGGACGGGTCGTAGTGGCCTGATTCGTCGCGGCCGTCGTACATGTCAGCGAGAATCAGAAGCTGACCTGCTGACTTACCCGCTTTGAGCTCATTCAGCGCGTAGTTCAGACGCGGCCACAGCGAAGTGCTGTAGAGGGCCTGGAATTCACCGAGGCGCCCAACTGAGAACGTGATGCGACGCTGATCGTCCGGGTTGCCGGTGGGCAGACCCTTGCCCCCGTCAGCCGTTTCAAGCGTCTGGAGCAGCTTCGCGTTGTTGTCGCTGAGAACCTTCGGGTCGTCGCTTTCACCGAGCGCACACGTGAACTTCTGGTCGGCAAGCGGGGTTTCGCCGAACGCATCCGGCCACAGTTCACCGTAGGTCTTGCCCTCGCGGCCCTTCGCGGCACAGTCCTTAGCGAACTGTTCGAAGGTGTCCTGGAAGCCAGCACCCTGGTTGACGGTGTCCTTCTGGTCCTCCGTCAGTCCATCAAGGTCGATCTTTTCGCTGGCCTTGGCTGTTTTGCCGGTACCCGCACCTGCCTTGTCACCTGCACCAGTGCTGTTTTCCTGGGCCACAGTGTCCCCAAGGTCTGCGAAGCGGTCCGAGCGGGCGTTGATGGCCTTCAGCGCTTTGACTGCTTCGGCGTCACCCGGGTCGACAACACCGTCGAGGACAAGCTTGCCCACGCTGTCGCCGTACTTCTGCGCGTAGCGGTAGCCCAGCGATGTTCCGTACGACCAGCCGACGTAGTTGAGCTTCTCATCGCCGACAACAGAGCGCAGGATGTCCATGTCACCGACCGCATCCCACGTGCCCAGGTGCTTGATCAGGTCCTTCCGACCCTCAGCATCAAGACCGAACAGCTTGCCCGTGTTCTCGAAGCACGCATCAGCGTACTTCTTGGTGTCGGTGTTGAAGACTTCTTCCGCTTTGTCCCGGCCGTCTTTCCACGGGTTGAGGTCACGGGATGCGTCCTGCTGCTGATCAGTTGCACATTCGGAAAACGGCATGGAGGCACCGACACCGCGCGGGTCGAAGCCGATCATGTCGAAGTCCTCAGCCAGTTCAGGCTGGTCCCATGCCTGCCAGGTGGCAAACATCATGCCCGAACCACCGGGACCGCCGGGGTTGTACAGAACGGAGCCTTTGGGCTTGCTGTTCGGAGTGAACTTGACCCCGCCGCCTTCGGCTTCTTCAAGCTTGCCGGCTTTGACGCGCTGCACCGCAATGGCGATATTGCCCTTTTCTGGGTTCTTCGCATCAATCGGGGCGATCATGTACCCGCATTCGGCTGGCCGACCGATCTCCTCGGAGTAGTCCGGCAGGCCCATCGCTGCACAGTTGTCTGCCGACCAGTCGATCTTCTGGCTGTAGTAGCTCTCAAGCCCTGCCGGCACTTTGCCCGCCGACTTGCCGCCCGCGGTCGGGGCCGGCACCTGGTAGTGCCCCTCCCCCTTTTTGAACAGCTTCTTTGCCAGTCCCGGGTAGTACTCGTCGGCCGGCTTTTCTTCGGCTTCGTCGCCTGCCTCGGGTTCGGCAGGGTTTTCGCCGTCGGCCGAGGTGCCGCTCGGGTTTCCGCCGTCGGCCGAGGTGTCGTCCGGGTCACCGCTGGGATCATCAGCAGGTTCTGCGTCCGCGGCGGTGCCAGTCTCTTCCGCCGGCTCTTCAGCTGGAGTGCTGCCAGGCTCAGCATTCTGCGATTCCTGCGTCGACTCTGACGCAGGTTCACTAGAAGTGCTTGCCGCTGCGGGAGCACCGATTCCGAGGGTCAGGGCTGTTGCTGCTGCCGCGGCGAAAACAGAGTTCGCGGGGCGCGTTCTCAAAGATTTCAAATGTGTCACAGAACACAAAATTATATGGACACAGGTGAGAGTCAAGGTTTATGGAGCAAAAAGTCAGAAAAATCACGAGGTGGGTGTTCAGAAATCTGAACACCCACCTCGTGAGTCAGCTTTGCTCAGTCCAGCGGAACCGGCTCGACGCCGTAGCGCGCCAGACGCTCCCTGCCGCCGTCCGGGGCGGTGAGCACCCAAATGCCCTTGGCGTGGCGGGCAACCGTGTGCTCCCAATGGGATGCTCGGGAACCATCAGCGGTGACGACAGTCCATTCGTCATCAAGCGTGCGGCTATCAGCGCCGCCGGTGGTGAGCATCGGCTCAATGCAGATGGCCATACCCGGCTTGATCTTCGGACCGCGCTTCTTCACCGCGTAGTTGAGCACTTCCGGTTCCATGTGCATCTGCGAACCGATGCCGTGACCCGTGAAGTCTTCGATCAGCCCGCCTTCGAGTTCAGGTGCGTTTTCCAACACCCAGCCCTCAATGGCCGCACCGATTTCGTCGATGTGCTTGGCACGCGAAAAAGCCGCGATACCCGCCCACATGGACTCTTCCGTCGCATCAGACACCCGAAGGTCCTGCTTGCGCGCAGCTTCGCGTCCGCCCACAAAAACAGTGATAGCGGAATCGCCGTGCCAGCCGTCAACGATCGCACCTCCGTCAATCGACACCATGTCGCCCTCTTTGAGGACGATGTCGTCAGACGGGATTCCGTGAACGATGACGTCATTGACCGAAACGCACAGCGTGGCTGGATAGCCCATGTAGCCCAAGAAGTTCGACGTTGCGCCGTGCTCCTCAATAACCCGGGCTCCAGCGGCATCGACGTCTTCCGTCGTAGCGCCGGGCACGCAGGCGGCCGCAGCTGCTTCCAAAGCAGCACGGGTGACCAGACCCGCACGACGCATTGTGCGTATCTGGTCGTCCGTCTTCAATTCGATCTTAGGACCGAACATCAGCCTTCAAGTGCTTTCATAATCCGCTCGGTGATGGCATCGATTTCCCCGAGGCCGTCCACCTGACGCAGCAGACCGCGGCGACGGTAGATGTCAGTCAACGGCTGAGTCTGCTCTTCGTACACATCCATACGGTGGCGGATGACATCTTCAGTGTCGTCCGAACGGCCCTCAGTCTGGGCGCGAGCCAGCAGGCGGCCGACAATCTCATCGGTGTCAGCGGTCAGTTCGACAACAGCATCCAGGCTGTGGCCAGCAGCTTCCAGCATCTTGTCGAGCTCATTCACCTGAGCCTCAGTGCGGGGGTAGCCGTCGAGGAGGAAGCCCTCCTTGGCATCGTCCTGCTGCAGACGGTCGGCAACCATCGAGTTGGTGACCTCGTCCGGTACGTATTCGCCAGCGTCCATGTAGCGCTTAGCCTTCTTGCCCAGTTCGGTTTCGCCCTTCACGTTCGCACGGAAGATATCTCCGGTCGAAATAGCGGGGATCGACAGCGTGGAGCTGAGCTTGGCGGCCTGCGTGCCCTTGCCGGCACCGGGAGGGCCGATGAGGATGATGCGCTTTGTCATGTGCGTCCTTCCGATTTGTTCCTAATCGAATGCTACCTAAGCGCACAGACCCGAACCCCAACCGGTCTGGTCAGGATTCGGGTCTGCGCACTGGTCAAAGGTGTAAGTGAGCTTTCCCGCTTATCAGCGCAGGAGGCCTTCGTAGTGGCGCTGCTGCATCTGCGAATCGATCTGCTTGACCGTTTCGAGACCGACACCCACCACAATGAGGATCGAAGTACCGCCGAACGGGAAGTCCTGGTTCGCATCGACAAGCACCAGGGCGATCAGCGGGATCATGGCCACAAACGCGAGGTACAGCGAACCGGGAGCCGTGATGCGGTTCAGAACGAAGCGCAGGTAGTCCTCGGTGGGCTTGCCGGCACGAATACCCGGAATGAATCCGCCGTACTTCTTCATGTTGTCGGCAACCTCTTCCGGGTTGAACGTAATCGCAACGTAGAAGAAAGCGAAGAAGATGGTCAGACCGGCATAAATGGCCATGTAAATCGGGTGGTCGCCGCGGGCCAAGTACGTGTTGATCCACTGCACCCAACCGGACTCGGGGTTGCCGAACTGGGAAATGAGCTGCGGCAGGTACAGAATCGAGCTGGCGAAGATCACCGGGATAACACCGGCCTGGTTGACCTTGATCGGAATGTAGGTGGAGGTTCCTCCGAACATACGGCGACCAACCATGCGCTTGGCGTACTGCACAGGGATGCGACGCTGCGACTGCTCAACGAAGACAACCAGAGCGACAACCAGCAGGCCGACCAGGCAGACGATCGCGAAGATATCCGGACCCTTGGACTTCAGAATCGAACCGAAAGCAGTCGGGAAGCCAGCAGCAACAGAAGTAAAGATCAGCAGCGACATGCCGTTGCCGACCCCGCGCTCTGTGATCTGCTCACCGAGCCACATGATGAGCGCGGTACCGGCGGTCAGGGTCAGAACGATGATCAGCTGAGCCCACCATTCGTCACGGACGATGATGTTCTCACAGCCTTCGACGTTGCCGAAAAGAGCACCCGTGCGAACAGTCGTGACAAGAGTCGTAGCGTTCAGGACCGCCAGACCGATAGTCATGTAGCGGGTGTACTGCGTCAGCTTGGCCTGACCGGAAGCGCCTTCCTTGTGCAGAGCCTCAAAACGCGGAATCACAACGCGCAGAAGCTGCGTGATAATCGACGCCGTGATGTAGGGCATGATGCCCAGCGCAAAGATCGACAGCTTCAGCAGCGCACCACCGGAGAACAGGTTGATCATTCCGAACGCACCCGAATTCAGCTGCGGATTCGACACACACTGCTGAACGTTCGCGTAGTCAATGCCCGGCGCAGGAATAAAGCTGCCCAAGCGGAAGAGCACGATGATGCCCAAAGTGAAGAGGAGTTTGTTCCTCAGATCCGGGGTCCGGAAGGCTCTACCGATAGCGCCGAACAAACGTCCTCCTGAGATAAGGAACCTCCGAGCCGGAAATTTCAGGCACGACGATTCCGCAGACAGATACCGCAGGTACTTTACTCGGGTCCACCAAGCCAAGCAAACCCGAGTCTGACATACCAGGCGACCGACACCTCGTCACCCCTGCCCCACACAAAAACAGACGAGGCGGAGGTCAAGTTGACCTCCGCCTCGTCAGCGAAATCAGACAGCCTCAGCTGTCGTCAATCAGGCTTCAGTAGCGGTACCGCCGGCAGCCTTGATCTTTTCGATCGCAGAACCGGAGAACTTCTGAGCCGTAATGTTGATCTTCACGGTAAGTTCGCCCTCACCAAGAACCTTGACGGGCTGCTTGGCGCGAACAGCGCCCTTCTCCACCAGATCGGCAACGGTGATGTCGCCGCCTTCCGGGAACAGAGTCTGCAGCTTGTCCAGGTTGACGACCGCGTAGGTCACCTTGTTCGGGTTCTTGAAACCGCGGAGCTTCGGCAGACGCATGTGCAGCGGCGTCTGGCCACCCTCAAAGCCGTGGGGAACCTGGTAACGGGCCTGCGTGCCCTTGGTTCCGCGGCCTGCGGTCTTACCGCCCTTACCTGCTTCACCGCGACCGTAGCGCTGCTTGGCGGTCTTTTCACCCTTAGCGGGGCGCAGGTGGTGAAGCTTGAGTGCGCGTTCTTCAGCCATGTCAGTCCACCTCTTCGCACTTGACCAGGTGGCGCACAGCGTTGACCATGCCGCGAACCTCAGGACGGTCTTCGCGAATCACCGAGTGGTGCAGACGCTTGAGACCCAGGGTGCGAATGGTTTCACGGTGCTGTGGCTTGCCACCGATTGTCGACTTGATCTGCGTAATCTTCAGCTTCTTAGCCATCAGGCGCTAGCCCCGCTTTCTGCTGCGCGCAGAAGAGCGTGCGGAGCAACTTCGTCAACAGGAAGTCCACGGCGAGCCGCGACTTCCTCCGGACGCTCCAGGCCCTTCAGCGCTGCGATGGTGGCGTGCACGATGTTGATGGCGTTAGCCGAACCCAGCGACTTCGAAAGAATGTCGTGGATGCCAGCGCAGTCGAGGACGGCGCGGACCGGACCACCGGCGATAACACCGGTACCAGCCGAAGCCGGACGCAGCAGGACAATGCCGGCAGCGTCTTCACCCTGCACCGGGTGCGGAATGGTCTTCTCGATGCGGGGAACGCGGAAGAAGTTCTTCTTCGCTTCCTCAACACCCTTGGCAATAGCCGCGGGAACTTCCTTGGCCTTGCCGTAGCCCATGCCGACCATGCCATCGCCATCGCCCACAACGACCAGGGCGGTGAAGGAGAAACGGCGTCCACCCTTCACAACCTTGGACACGCGGTTGATGGTGACAACGTGCTCAATGAACTGGTTCTTGTCTTCGCGCTCACCGCGTCCACCGCGGCGACCGCCCTGGCCGCGACCACGACCGCGACCGCGATCGGGGTTCTGCTGCTCAGTCTGGTTTGTCTTCTCTTCGTTGCTCACAGCGCCAGACCTCCTTCACGTGCGCCCTCTGCGATTGCGGCCACACGGCCGTGGTAGGCGTTGCCGCCGCGGTCAAAGACGACAGCCTCAACACCGACAGCCTTCGCGCGTTCGGCGATCAGTTCGCCGACCTTGCGGGCCTTTGCGGTCTTGTCGCCGTCGAACGAACGCAGCTCGGTTTCCATGGTGGAAGCCGAAGCAACGGTCTTGCCGGCTTCGTCGTCGATAACCTGGACGAACACGTGGCGCGACGAACGGGTCACCGAAAGACGGGGACGTTCGGGCGTACCGTTGATGTGCTTGCGCAGACGAGCGTGGCGACGGTTGCGTGCAGCAGTCTTGGACTTGCCGCGGCTCTTCTTCAATCCGAAGGCCATGGTTACTTACCAGCCTTTCCAACCTTGCGGCGAACCTGTTCGCCTGCGTAGCGGACACCCTTGCCCTTGTAGGGTTCGGGCTTGCGAAGCTTGCGGATGTTCGCAGCGACTTCGCCGACAAGCTGCTTGTCGATTCCGCTGACGGTGAGTTTGTTGTTGCCCTCAACCGTGAAGGTGATTCCCTTCGGAGCGGCAACCGGGATCGAGTGCGAGTAGCCCAGCGACATTTCGATGTCGCTGCCCTTCGCCTGAACGCGGTAACCGGTGCCGACGATCTCGAGCTTCTTCTCGTAGCCCTGGGTCACACCGATGATCATGTTGTCGACCATCGTGCGCGACAGACCGTGCAGGGCGCGGGATTCGCGCTCTTCGTTCGGACGCTCAAGGGTGATGACGCCGTCTTCCAGTGCAACCGTGATCGGTTCTGCAACGGTGTGGCTCAGTTCGCCCTTGGGGCCCTTCACGTTGACGGTCTGGCCGTCGATCTTGACCTCAACACCGCTGGGGACGGAGATGGGGCGCTTGCCGATACGTGACATTGTGCTCTCTCCTTCCCTTACCAGACGTAGGCGAGGACTTCCCCGCCCACACCCTTCTTAGCTGCCGTGCGGTCAGTCATGAGACCGGACGACGTGGACAGAATCGCGATGCCGAGACCGCCGAGAACCTTCGGCAGGTTCGTGCTCTTGGCGTAGACGCGAAGACCGGGCTTGGAGATGCGCTTGAGGCCGGCGATCGAACGTTCACGGTTCGGGCCGAACTTCAGGTCCATTTCCAGGGTCTTGCCAACACGAGCGTCTTCGACGCGGTAGTCGGCGATGTAGCCCTCGGCCTTGAGGATGTCGGCGATGTTTGCCTTCAGCTTGCTGTGCGGCATGCTGACATCCTCGTGGTACGCCGAGTTGGCGTTGCGCAGACGCGTAAGCATGTCTGCGACTGGGTCAGTCATAGTCATTGGGCTTTAGCCCTTCCTCGCTGCGGTTTCTGTGCCGGTCCCCTCAGGTCCCGGCACGGACCTTCAACGTAGTGGTTCAGTTTGTCTTAAAGGGGAAGCCCAGGTGCTTGATAAGCGCCCGGCCCTCTTCGTCGGTCTTGGCGGTCGTGACGATCGTGATGTCCATACCGCGAACACGGTCGATGCTGTCCTGGTTGATTTCGTGGAACATCGACTGTTCGGTCAGGCCGAAGGTGTAGTTTCCGTTGCCGTCGAACTGGCGGTCCGAGAGTCCGCGGAAGTCGCGGATACGCGGCAGAGCCAGCGAAATGGTGCGGTCAAGGAATTCCCACATGCGTGCACGGCGCAGAGTCACGTGAGCGCCGATGGGCTGACCTTCACGCAGCTTGAACTGTGCGATCGACTTGCGTGCGCGGGTGACAACCGGCTTCTGACCCGTGATGAGGGTCAGGTCGTTGATCGCGCCTTCGATGAGCTTCGAGTCACGCGCGGCGTCACCAACACCCATGTTCACGACGACCTTTTCGATCGTAGGAACCTGCATGGGGTTCGCGTAGTTGAACTCCTCCTGCATCTTCGCGACGATTTCGTTGCGGTAGAACTCGCGCAGTCGAGGTGCAGGACGGCTGGTTGCTGTTGCTTCAGTCATCAGATGTCCTCTCCGGTACGACGCGAGTAGCGGACGCGGACGGTCTTGGTACGGCCGTCGCGTTCAACCTTTTCCTCGCGGAAGCCCACGCGGGTCGGCTTGTTGTCCTTGGGGTCAACGAGCATGACGTTCGAAACGTGAATCGGAGCTTCGTGGATCTCGATGCCGCCGGCGGTGGCGCCGGCAGCGGTCTGAGTGGCGCGCTTGTGCTTGGTGATGCGGTTGACGCCTTCGACCAGAACACGCTGGCGTTCGGGGTACACGGCCAGGACCTTGCCCTGCTTGCCGCGGTCGCCGCCGCGCTCCTGCTTAGCACCGGCGATCACCTGAACGGTGTCGCCCTTCTTGATGTGCAGCTTAGGTGCCGTCATTCTTACAACACCTCCGGTGCGAGCGAGATGATCTTCATGAACTTCTTTTCGCGCAGTTCACGGCCCACGGGGCCGAAGATGCGGGTACCGCGCGGTTCACCGTCGGTCTTGAGGATGACGGCTGCGTTTTCGTCGAACGAAATGTACGAACCGTCGTTGCGACGCTGCGCCTTGCGGGTGCGCACAACAACAGCCTTGACGATGTCGCCCTTCTTAACGTTGCCGCCGGGGATTGCGTCCTTGACCGTGGCGACGATCGTGTCGCCGACGGACGCGTAGCGACGTCCTGAACCCCCGAGGATCCGGATGGCCAGGATTTCCTTGGCTCCGGTGTTGTCAGCGACTTTGAGTCGCGACTCCTGCTGGATCAATGTCTTCTCCTGTCGTCACGCTGGTTCTCGTTATGAGCCTTGCGGAACGGTTGTGTTTACAGTGCCCGTGTGCGGTTCCCCGGTAGCCGCCCCCAGGAGTGGGGGCGGGACCGGGGTGGACCGCAGCTGGTGGCCGCGAATTACTTGGCGCGCTCGATGATCTCTACGAGTCGCCAGCGCTTCGTTGCCGAGTACGGACGGGTCTCAGCAACACGCACGAGGTCGCCAACACCTGCGGTGTTGTCTTCGTCGTGGGCCTTGAACTTGGTGGTCGTGCGCATGATCTTGCCGTACAGACGGTGCTGCTTGCGGCGCTCGACCTCAACCACGATGGTCTTGTCCATTTTGTCAGACACAACGTAGCCGCGCGCGGTCTTACGGCTGCCGCGCTGGGTGGTTTCTGTCACTTCAGACATCACTTGCCCTCTTCCTTAGCGTCAGCCGGGTTGGTGCGGAGCAGAAGCTCGCGTTCGCGAAGCACGGTGTAGATGCGTGCAATGTCCTTCCGGACGGCCTTCACACGGCCGGGGTTTTCGAGCTGGCCGGTTGCGGCCTGGAAGCGCAGGTTGAACAGTTCAGCCTTTGCCTTCTTGAGCTCTTCGCCCAGACGTTCGTTGTTGTAGCCGTCGAGAACGTCCATGGTCAGATCCTTGGATCCTACTGCCACGTCATTCACCACCTTCACGAGAAACAATGCGGGCCTTCATCGGAAGCTTGTGGATTGCGAGGCGCAGTGCTTCGCGGGCCACCTCTTCCGAAACACCGCCGAGTTCGAACATGATGCGTCCGGGCTTGACGGGAGCAACCCACCATTCGGGCGAACCCTTACCGGAACCCATGCGGGTTTCAGCAGGCTTCTTGGTAATGGGGCGGTCCGGGAAGATGTTGATCCAGACCTTACCGCCGCGCTTGATGTGGCGCGTCATAGCAATACGAGCTGCTTCGATCTGACGGTTGGTCACGTATGCAGCGTCGAGTGCCTGAATGCCCCATTCACCGAATGCGAGTTCGGTTCCGCCCTTGGCGTAGCCGTCGAGGTTGGGGTGGTGCGGCTTACGGTACTTAACACGACGAGGGATCAGCACGTGTCAGCCCTCCGTTCCGGCTGCTGCTTCTTTCGAAGCCGCAGCATTGTCGTTCTTCTGCTGAGCTGCACCCTGACCGCCGCGTCCGCGACCACCGCGTCCGCGACCACGACCACCGCGTCCACCGCGCTGGTTGGTCTGTGCAGCTTCCTGAGCGGCAAGTTCCTTGTCGGTCATGTCGCCGCGGTAAACCCAGACCTTCACGCCGATGCGGCCGAAGGTGGTGTGAGCTTCGTAGAAGCCGTAGTCGATGTTCGCGCGCAGGGTGTGCAGCGGCACACGGCCTTCGCGGTAGAACTCCGAACGGCTCATTTCAGCACCGCCGAGGCGGCCCGAACACTGCACGCGGATGCCCTTGGCACCAGCGCGCTGTGCGGACTGGATTGCCTTGCGCATTGCGCGGCGGAACGCCACGCGGCTTGCGAGCTGCTCGGCAACACCCTGGGCGACCAGCTGAGCGTTGACCTCGGGGTTCTTGACTTCGAGGATGTTCAGCTGGATCTGCTTGCCGGTGAGCTTTTCGAGCTTCGAGCGCAGACGGTCGGCTTCCGCACCGCGGCGGCCGATGACGATGCCCGGGCGTGCCGTGTGGATGTCCACGCGGACACGGTCGCGGGTGCGCTCGATGTTGATCTTTGCGAGACCTGCGCGTTCGAGATCGGTTTCGAGCATCTTGCGAATGCGGATGTCTTCGCCGACGTAGTCCTTGTAGCGCTGACCCTTAACGGTCGAGTCCGAGAACCACTTCGAACGGTGATCGGTGGTGATGCCCATCCGGAACCCGGTGGGGTTGATCTTCTGACCCATCAGGCGTTCTCCTTCCCATCAGCGTCCGAGCCGTCCGTGAGGACCACGGTGATGTGGCTGGTGCGCTTGTCGATGCGGTGTGCACGACCCTGGGCGCGAGGACGGAACCGCTTCATGGTCGGTCCTTCGTCAACGTAGATCTCCGAGATCACGAGGTCGTCTTCATTGAATGCAACGCCGAGCTTGTCAGCTTCCTGACGGGCGTTGCTGATGCCCGATGCGACGAGTTTGTAAACAGGCTCAGATGCAGCCTGGGGAACAAACTTGAGCATCGCGAGTGCTTCGGTTGCCTGCTGACCACGAACGAGGTCAACGACACGCCGAGCCTTCATGGGCGTCACACGCAGAAAGCGTGCCTTCGCCTTGGCTTCCATCGTTTCCTTCTCTCCTTATAGGACCCGTAGGGGCGCGGCTCAGCCGCGGCGGCCCTTGCGGTCGTCCTTGTCGTGGCCGCGGAACGTCCGCGTCGGTGCGAATTCGCCGAGCTTGTGCCCGACCATTGATTCAGTGATGAACACTGGGACGTGCTTGCGTCCGTCGTGAACCGCGATGGTGTGTCCCAGGAAGTCCGGGATGATCATCGAGCGACGCGACCACGTCTTGATTACGTTGTTGGTGCCCTTTTCGTTCTGAGCGGCGACCTTCTGGAAAAGGTGCTCGTCTACGAAGGGGCCCTTCTTCAAGCTACGAGGCATTTTCTAGGCTCCCTATCAGCGCTTCTTGCCGGTGCGACGGCGGCGCACGATGTACTTGTCGCTTTCGCGGTTCGGACGGCGGGTGCGTCCTTCCGGCTGGCCCCAGGGGCTGACCGGGTGACGACCACCGGAGGTGCGGCCTTCACCACCACCGTGCGGGTGGTCGATCGGGTTCATTGCAACACCGCGGACAGTCGGGCGGATGCCCTTCCAGCGCATACGGCCGGCCTTGCCCCAACTGATGTTGGTCTGTTCGGCGTTGCCGACTTCACCGACGGTTGCGCGGCAGCGAGCATCAACGTTGCGGATTTCACCCGAAGGCATGCGCAGCTGTGCGTAGCGACCGAACTTGGCCACGAGCTGAGCCGAGGTGCCGGCGCTGCGGCCGATCTTGGCTCCGCCGCCGGGGCGAAGTTCGATTGCGTGGATCACGGTGCCGACGGGGATGTTCTGCAGCGGCAGAGCATTGCCCGGCTTGATGTCAGCCTGTGCTCCAGCTTCGACACGGTCGCCCTGCTTGAGCTTGTTCGGGGCGAGGATGTAGCGCTTCTCGCCGTCGACGTAGTGCAGCAGTGCGATGCGTGCGGTGCGGTTCGGGTCGTATTCGATGTGTGCGACCTTTGCCGGGACGCCGTCCTTGTCGTGACGACGGAAGTCGATCACGCGGTACTGGCGCTTGTGGCCACCGCCCTGGTGACGGGTGGTGATCCGGCCCTGGCTGTTTCGGCCGCCCTTCTTCGGCAGCGGACGCAGAAGCGACTTCTCCGGCGTAGACCGGGTCACTTCGACGAAGTCCGCGACCGACGAGCCACGGCGGCCCGGGGTCGTGGGCTTGTACTTACGGATTCCCATGAGTCTTCAATTCCTTCTGAACTGGATCGCTTAGAGCGATCCGCCGAAAATGTCGATCGATCCTTCGCGAAGGGCGACAACGGCGCGCTTGGTGTTCTTGCGCTTGCCGTAACCGGTGCGGGTGCGCGTGCGCTTGCCCTCGCGGTTGAAGGTGTTCACCTTGTCGACCTTGACGCCGAAGATGCTTTCGATGGCGTACTTGATTTCGGTTTTGTTCGACCGGGGATCAACGAGGAAGGTGTACTTGCCTTCGTCCATGAGCCCGTAGGTCTTTTCCGAAACGACCGGCGCGATGATGATGTCGCGCGGGTCCTTGATGGTTACGCTGCTCACTTGGCTGCCTCCTCGTTCTTGCCGAGGTATGCGTTGAGAGCTGCCTCGGTGAAGATGATGTCGTCGGCCATCAGCACGTCGTAGGTGTTCAGCTGTCCCCAGTGCAGGGTGTGCACGTTGGGCAGGTTGCGAACCGAAAGCTCGGTGACCTGGTCGTCATTCGTGACGACAACAAGCTGGTGCTTGTTGCTCGAGAGCTTTTCGATTGCTGCGCGAGCTGCCTTGGTTGAAGGCTTGTCGCCGTCGACGAGGGCGGTCACTGCGTGAACCTGGCCGAAGCGCGCGCGGTCCGAGAGTGCGCCGCGCAGAGCTGCTGCCTTCATCTTCTTGGGGGTGCGCTGCGAGTAGTCGCGCGGAACCGGACCGTGGACGATGCCACCGCCGGCGAACTGCGGAGCGCGGATCGAGCCCTGGCGTGCGTTGCCGGTGCCCTTCTGGCGCCACGGCTTGCGGCCACCACCGCGGACTTCAGCGCGGGTCTTGGTTTTGTGCGTTCCCTGGCGGGCAGCTGCGAGCTGCGCGGTCACGACCTGGTGAATGAGCGCGACGTTGGTCGGCACATCGAAGATCGCGGCGGGCAGTTCAGCGGTTCCGGCCTTCTTGCCGGCTGCGTCGAGAACGTCGATTGACTTGGTTTCAGCCATCGGAGTCATGCTCCCTTCACTGCAGAGCGAACGAGGACGACAGCACCCTTGGCTCCCGGAACAGCACCCTTGACCAGCAGGACATTGTTTTCAGTGTCGACTGCGTGGATCGTGAGGTTCTGGGTGGTCTGCTTGACGTTGCCCATACGGCCGGCCATGCGCTGACCCTTGAAGACGCGGCCGGGGGTGGCTGCGCCGCCGATGGAACCGGGCTTGCGGTGGTTGCGGTGCTGACCGTGCGAGGCGCCGACACCAGCAAAGCCGTGGCGCTTCATAACGCCTGCGTGGCCCTTGCCCTTGGTGTTGGCGGTCACGTCAACCTTGGTGCCGGCTTCGAACACGTCGACGCCGAATTCCTGGCCAAGCGAGTATTCGCCGGCGTCAGCCGTGCGGAGCTCAACCAGGTAGCGGCGGGGCGTAACGCCAGCCTTGTCGAAGTGACCGGCGGTCGGCTTGTTGACCTTGCGCGGGTCGATTTCGCCGGAGCCGATCTGGATTGCTGCGTAGCCGTCGGTTTCGACGTCGCGGATCTGGGTGACAACGTTGGTGTCAACTGCGACGGCGGTGACGGGAACGAGGTTGCCCTCTTCGTCCCACACCTGAGTCATGCCGAGCTTCTTGCCGAGCAGGCCCTTGAAGGTGCGGGTAGTGGGAAGGGCCTTGGAACGGGTGTTAGCCATTGAAAGTCCCTCCCTTAGAGCTTGATCTCGATGTTGACGTCGTCGGCGAGGTCAAGGCGCATGAGCGAATCAACAGCCTTGGGTGTCGGGTCGACGATGTCGATAAGCCGCTTGTGGGTGCGCATTTCGAAGTGCTCGCGGCTGTCCTTGTACTTGTGAGGCGACCGAATAACGCAGTAGACGTTCTTTTCAGTCGGCAACGGCACGGGGCCCACAACCGTAGCGCCAGCGCGTGTGACGGTCTCCACGATCTTGCGTGCAGCACTGTCGATCACAGCGTGGTCGTACGACTTGAGCCTGATGCGGATCTTCTGTCCGGCCATGGCGTCGTAACTCCATCCTTTGTTCTTCCTGGCCATCAACCACCTGTCCTTGCGGATCTGGCGGTTTGCACCAGCTGTTCTTCCGACCCCCGCGGTCGGGCGTGTCGCGAACTTCTTTTTAAAAAAGCTGCCTGGGCAGTGCGACTCGCTTGCAGAGTTGCCTCGGTGAACCGAACCCGTACTGGATTCACTTCCGATGTTTCCGGGCATCCGACTGATGCCGAGCAGGGGTCTGCGCCCGAAAACGCAACTTACCTATCTTGGCACACCTAGCACACAAGCTCAAATCCGGGTTCGATGTCGTACATCACGGCGTGCCGCCCCTCCCCTATTGACAGCAAAGAGCCCCGTGGTCGAAACCACGGGGCTCTTAGTCAGGCTGTCAGAAGATCAGGCGTGGATCTTGGTGACGCGGCCTGCGCCGACGGTGCGTCCACCTTCGCGGATTGCGAAGCGGAGGCCTTCTTCCATGGCGACCGGCTGAATGAGCTCGACCGACATTTCGGTGTCGTCGCCGGGCATGACCATCTCGGTGCCCTCAGGCAGCGTGATGACGCCGGTGACGTCCGTGGTGCGGAAGTAGAACTGCGGACGGTAGTTCGAGTAGAAGGGGTTGTGACGGCCGCCTTCTTCCTTCGACAGGATGTAGACCTGTGCGTCGAACTTGGTGTGCGGGGTGATGCTGCCGGGCTTCACGATGACCTGACCGCGCTCAACGTCTTCGCGCTTGGTACCGCGGAGAAGCAGACCAACGTTTTCACCTGCACGAGCATCCGGCAGGGTCTTGCGGAACATTTCGATTGCGGTGACGGTGGTCTTCGAGGACTGCGGCTTGATGCCGACGATCTCGATTTCTTCGTTGGGCAGCAGGATGCCGCGCTCAACACGACCGGTGACGACGGTACCGCGACCGGTAATGGTGAAGACGTCTTCCACAGGCATGAGGAAGTCCTTGTCGATGTCGCGCTCCGGTTCCGGAACGTTTTCGTCGACAGCTGCCATGAGGTCCTGAACCGACTTGACCCACTGCTCGTCGCCTTCGAGTGCCTTGAGGGCCGACACGCGGACAACCGGAGCGTCGTCGCCGGGGAATTCCTGGTCAGACAGGAGTTCGCGAACTTCCATTTCGACGAGGTCGAAGAGGTCTTCGTCGTCGATCATGTCGGACTTGTTCAGAGCCACGACAATGTAGGGAACGCCGACCTGGCGAGCGAGCAGAACGTGCTCGCGGGTCTGCGGCATCGGGCCGTCGGTTGCAGCGACGACCAGGATTGCGCCGTCCATCTGGGCGGCACCGGTGATCATGTTCTTCACGTAGTCAGCGTGACCGGGGGCGTCAACGTGTGCGTAGTGACGCTTTTCCGTCTGGTACTCGACGTGCGAGACGTTAATGGTAATACCACGTTCACGCTCTTCAGGAGCGTTGTCGACCTGGTCGAATGCCTGGGCTTCGTTGAGGTCGGGGTACTGGTCTGCAAGGACCTTCGTGATTGCCGCGGTCAGAGTCGTCTTACCGTGGTCAACGTGACCAATGGTACCGATGTTGACGTGCGGCTTAGTCCTTTCGAAGCTAGCCTTTGCCACTGGGTTCCTCCTAGTGATTGGTGCGGCGCAAGCTTGTGAGCGCCGCGCCTTTTTACTTGTTGCGCCCGGCGGGGCGACGTTCAGCCGCCCCGCTGAGCAACGGGGAGATTATTCTCCGCCGCGGGTCTTTTGGATGATTTCGTCCGAAACGTTCTGCGGAACTTCGGCGTACGAGTGGAACTGCATGCCGTAGACGGCACGTCCCTGCGTCTTGGAACGCAGGTCGCCAATGTAGCCGAACATTTCCGACAGAGGGACGAGTGCACGGACAACCTTAATACCGGTGGCGTCCTCCATGGACTGCACCTGTCCGCGACGCGAGTTCAAGTCGCCGATGACGTCGCCCATGTACTCCTCAGGGGTACGGACTTCGACATCCATGAGCGGCTCGAGCAGCACGGGGCGCGCCTTGGGAGCAGCCTCCTTGAATGCCATCGAACCTGCGAGCTTGAACGCCATTTCCGACGAGTCGACGTCGTGGTAAGCACCGTCGACCAGCGTGGCCTTGATGCCGACCATCGGATAGCCGGCGAGAACACCGACCTGCATGGCATCCTGGATGCCCGCATCGACCGACGGAATGTATTCGCGGGGCACACGGCCACCGGTGATCGCGTTATCGAATTCGTAGATCTTGTCGCCTTCGACCTCCATCGGTTCGATGGTGATCTGAACCTTGGCGAACTGACCCGAACCACCGGTCTGCTTCTTGTGCGTGTAGTCGTACTTTTCGACTGTCTTGCGAATGGTTTCGCGGTACGCAACCTGGGGCTTGCCGATGTTGGCTTCGACCTTGAATTCACGCTTCATGCGGTCGACGAAGACGTCGAGGTGAAGTTCACCCATACCGCCGATTTCGGTCTGGCCGGTTTCTTCGTTCAGGTTGACCGTGAACGTCGGGTCTTCCTTCACGAGCTTCTGAATAGCCGAGGACAGCTTCTCCTGGTCGCCCTTCGTCTTCGGTTCGATCGAAACGAAGATAACGGGCTCGGGGAATGCCATCGACTCCAGAACAACCGGGTTGGCCGGGTCGGACAGGGTGTCACCGGTGGTGGTGTCCTTCAGGCCGATGAACGCGTAGATGTGTCCTGCAAATGCTTCTTCAACAGGGTTTTCCTTGTTGGAGTGCATCTGGAAGAGCTTGCCGACGCGTTCGCGCTTGCCGGTGGTGGTGTTCAGCAGCGTGTCACCGGACTTCACGTGACCGGAGTACACGCGAATGTAGGTGAGCGAGCCGAAGAACGGGTGGGTGGCAACCTTGAACGCCAGAGCCGAGAACGGTTCGTCCTTCGAGGGCTTGCGCACGATCTCTTCGTCTTCCTTGCCGTAGACGAGGCCGCTGACCGGCGGAACGTCGAGCGGCGAGGGCAGGTAGTCGATGACAGCGTCGAGGACCTTCTGCACACCCTTGTTCTTGAAAGCAGAACCGCACATGACGGGGAAAGCTTCCGAAGCAATGGTGAGCTGGCGAATGCCGGCCTTGATTTCGTCGATGGAAAGTTCGCCCTCTTCGAGGTACTTCTCCATGAGCTCTTCGTTGGCTTCGGCTACGTCTTCGACGAGAGCTGCGCGGTATTCTTCCGCACGCTCCTGCAGGTCAGCAGGGATTTCAATTTCCTGCATGTCCTGGCCCTTCTTGGTTTCGTCCGGCCAGACGTAGGCCTTCATTTCGAGGAGGTCGACAACGCCCTCGAAGTCGCTTTCAGCGCCGATGGGCAGCTGGATGACCAGCGGCTTAGCGCCGAGGCGGTCCTTGATGGTGCCGACGGTGTAGTAGAAGTCAGCACCGAGCTTGTCCATCTTGTTGACGAAGCAGACGCGCGGAACGTCGTACTTGTCAGCCTGACGCCAAACGGTTTCGGACTGCGGCTCAACACCTTCCTTACCATCGAACACAGCAACTGCGCCGTCAAGAACGCGGAGCGAACGCTCCACTTCCACGGTGAAGTCGACGTGCCCGGGGGTGTCGATGATGTTGATCTGGTTGTCTTCCCAGTAGCAGGTCGTCGCGGCCGACGTAATCGTGATGCCGCGCTCCTGTTCCTGCTCCATCCAGTCCATCGTCGAAGCGCCGTCGTGGGTTTCGCCCAGCTTGTAGTTGACGCCGGTGTAGAACAGGATTCGTTCGGTGGTTGTTGTCTTACCAGCATCAATGTGAGCCATGATGCCGATGTTGCGGACCTTGTTAAGGTCAGTCAGCACTTCAAGTGCCACGGTGTCCCTCTCTCGTAAGAAGTACCTGGACAAGCAGTACCCGCCGAAACGGGCACCGTTTGATTATTACCAGCGGTAGTGAGCGAAGGCCTTGTTGGACTCAGCCATCTTGTGCATGTCCTCGCGGCGCTTCACAGCAGCACCAAGGCCGTTGGATGCGTCGAGGATTTCGTTCATCAGACGCTCGGTCATCGTCTTTTCACGACGCTGGCGAGCGAACTGAACCAGCCAGCGCAGAGCCAGCGTGGTGGAACGGGCGGGGCGGACGTCAACCGGCACCTGGTAGGTGGCACCGCCGACGCGGCGGGAGCGGACCTCCAGCGACGGGCGAATGTTGTCGAGCGCCTTCTTCAGAAGAGTCAGAGCCTCGACGTTGGCCTTCTCCGAAGCGCTTTCGAGTGCGCCGTAGACGATGCGCTCAGCGGTGGAGCGCTTACCGTCGAGAAGGACCTTGTTGATGAGCTGGGTGACCAGCGGTGAGTTGTAGACCGGGTCGATGGCGACCGGGCGCTTAGGTGCGGGACCCTTACGCGGCATTACTTCTTCTCCTTCTTCGCTCCGTAGCGGCTGCGAGCCTGCTGACGGCCCTTAACGGGCTGAGTGTCGAGTGCACCGCGAACAATCTTGTAGCGGACACCGGGGAGGTCCTTCACACGGCCTCCGCGAACGAGCACAATCGAGTGCTCCTGGAGGTTGTGGCCTTCACCCGGGATGTAGGCGGTCACTTCGATCTGCGAAGAGAGCTTGACACGTGCGACCTTGCGCAGTGCCGAGTTGGGCTTCTTCGGCGTGGTCGTGTACACACGGGTGCACACGCCGCGACGCTGCGGGCTGCCCTTAAGAGCAGGCGTAGCGTTCTTCGCCGGCTTGTCGTGTCGTCCCTTACGGACGAGCTGCTGAATTGTAGGCACTTATCAGGTTCTCCGATGCTTCTCGTTGTTCCTAATCTCCTGAGGGTTCAGGAGCATATCCTTCTGCGGCCGGGTGAAGCTGCGTGCCCGACTGCAGATGCAGTTCTTCGCCGCCGTCATCAGCGCAGCTGCACTGATTGTCGGTTTATGGCGAACAACCGCCGGTGCTGGTGATAACCGTGTGATGATGAAAACTCCACCGTCAACAGACAACAGCACCGTCTGCCGAAAAATCGCAGATACACCTAGAGTAACCCTCGGCGAGCCACTCGGTCAAAACACGGTCGTTCGGTGCTTGACCTGGAGGTTTCAGGCGTTCCAACTGTAACGCGCCTGGAGAGGTGTTTTGCACCGAATTTGCCTGAGATTCGCTCATTCTCCGCATTTATTCCATGTCGCGCATCCGGCTTGCGCATTATGGTTGAAGAATGACTGATCACCGGCCCGCCAACGACAACAGCCCAGACCGGAAGCTGATCCGCGCGTCAGACCACGACCGCGACGATGTCCTCCGCGTTCTCTCTGCTTCGCACGCCGCGGGCCGGCTCTCACCCGAAGAACTTGATGAACGCCAAAGCACCGTATTGGCCAGCATCTACCTTCACGAACTGCCGCCGATCATCGACGACCTTCCCGAAGGCCGCGAAGTCGAGTCCCGCATCCGCGAGGAAACAGACGTCCCCAAGCCGGGCGGCACCTCGTCAGCTGTGAAGCCGAAGAAGAACACTGTTCCCGCGCGGCCCGGAGACGGGCCGTCGGTTACAGACATCGCGGTTCTCGGCGGATCCACCAAGACGATCGCCGCGAACACCCCGGAGGTGACGTGCTTCGCGCTCATGGGCGGCAGCGACCTCTATCTGTCTGAGGTCTGCAGGCCGGGCGCAGAAATCACCATCATCAGCGTGAACACAATGGGCGGTGCAGACATCTACGTGCCCGCAGGCGTGCGCATCATCGACCACTCAGTGAATATTCTCGGCGGCAACGACATCAAGCCCAACGCCCTGGGCGACGGTTCAAACGGAACGCTGATCATCAAAGGCTTCAACCTCATGGGCGGAAACGACGTTCAGTTGGACCCGCGCAGCCGGCCCGACGGCAGGTAAACCTTCTTGAGAAGCAGACCAAGGTGAGCGGCGCTTCGTAAGAACAACCCTGGCAGACCAAACCCAGCCGCAGACCCCCGCGGCAACCCACCGCCCACCAGCCCCTCCGCACACACGGACGAAAGGACCACAGTGAAGATCGGAATTCTGACCTCCGGCGGCGACTGCCCCGGACTCAACGCAGTCATCCGAGGCGCCGTCCGCAAGGGCGTACGGCTCTTCGGTGACGAATTCGTGGGCATCCGGGACGGATGGCGTGGCCTGCTGGAGGGCGACCTGCACCCCCTGACCACGCACGATGTGCGCGGCATCAGCGGCCGAGGTGGAACTATTCTCGGCACGTCTCGCACCCACCCGTACTCCGGGGGTGGGCCGGATGCGATGCGCCAGGTCATGAAGGACAACGGGATCGACGGGGTGATTGCCATCGGCGGCGAGGGCACCCTCGCTGGTGCCGCGCGGCTCGCTGACGATGAGGGACTGCCCGTGGTTGGTGTTCCCAAAACCATTGACAACGACCTCGGCAGCACTGACTACACGTTCGGCTTCGACACAGCGGCGGCTATTGCCACGCGTTCCATCGATGCCCTGCGCACCACAGCAGAATCGCACCACCGGTGCATGGTCGTTGAGGTTATGGGCCGGCACGTCGGCTGGATTGCGCTGCACGCCGGTATGGCAGCCGGCGCACAGGCCATCCTGTTGCCCGAATTCCCCGTGACGATGGAACGGGTCGTCGAATGGGTTGAAAGCGCCCGCGATCGCGGCCGCGCGCCGATTGTCGTCGTCGCAGAAGGGTTCGTGCCGGTCGGCGTTGACGCAGAAGAAGGCGTGGCGGCGATCGCTGCTGATGGTAGGCCGAGGTTCGGCGGAATCGGCGACTACGTTGCAGCTGAGGTCGAACGCATGACGGGCATCGAAACCCGCGCGACAATCCTCGGCCACCTGCAGCGCGGCGGCGTTCCCACCGCCTACGACCGCGTACTCGCCACACGGCTGGGCCTTGCCGCAGTCGACCTCATCCACGACGCCAGCTGGGGCTACATGACCAGCCTCTCCGGCACCGACATCATCCGCGTACCCATGGCCGACGCCGTTGAATCATTGAAGGCCGTGCCGAAGGAACGCTGGGACGAACTCGAAGCGCTGCTGGGGTAGGTGCTCCTGGGGGTAGGGCGGTCTGGCGAGGTGGGGCAGGGTTGGGGGCTCGGCGGTACTGGAGCTCCGCCTCGGCGGTTCAGCCCTTACCACTTAGGCGGTTTGACCATAAAAACACCCGTTAGCCGGAATCTGCGCTTTAGCCGCAAGGAAACTCCCTTAAGCCGGAATCTGCGGCTTAGCAACAACTGCTAGCGGGAGTTTTTGTTGCTACCCGGTGGTAGCCGCCAAGAGGGGGCGAGCGCGGAAACCCCACCACCTCCCTGGCCAAAACACCCCCTTAGCCGTAAGCAGACTCCCCTTAGCCGGAATCTGCGGCTTAGCAACAACTGCTAGCGGGAGTTTTTGTTGCTAAAGCGTGGGCCGCTCCCCCAGTGCCACCATTAGCACGCCAACTGTCGCCCCGCCCCTTTACCTATAGTGGGCCCGCGTCGCTTCGGTACCTGAACTTGGCACCAGAGCTCAATGAGCGACCTCGTTGTGCTCAGAATCTGCCTTGTGCCTTGAGCTCGATCAGTTTTCTCAGATACGCGTTCTCAGCCTGCAACTTCTCGTATTCACGTCGAAGCTAATCCTGCTCAGTTCCTGAGTCTGACGCATTCCGCTCACGCACACGGCCACGCTTGCGCTGTTGGCGCGCCCATCGGAGAACCACGTCCGGGCCACCGAGTTCATACTCACGTGCTAGTTCCCTCGCAGTTTCACCTGCAATAAACCGGTCTACAACTTCGTGCTTAAGAGCAAACGGCAACTTGGACTTCTTCTGTTCCACACGACACAGCTTGCCACGAAGACATCGAATACGCACCGTTCTGCCCGGGCGTCCTTGTCAGCCGCGACCCTTTCAGCCGAGTGCGCCCACTGCCGCCAGGCGCGCCTTCAGCTGCAGAGGGTTCTGCAGGTCGCTCCACATGATCCGCACAACCGTATAGCCGAGCACGTGTAGTCGATGTTCGCGCTGTTTTTCGAGCATGAATTGATCACCGCGCTCATTGATTCCACCGGCGGCGGTGTCGCGATATTTTACGGACCCGTCGAACTCGATGATGATGCGCTTGTCTGGAATCAGGCCGTCAACCCGCGCAACGAATTCGCCGTTTTCATCGACAATGTCGGCCTGCTGCACAAGGCCTTTAATGCCGAGGTTGCGGATAACCACCATGCAGACGCTTTCGCCGAAGGATTCAGCGAGTCCTGTCGAATACTCCATGAGCTTGACCACCCGCATCGAAGCAGAGAACTTTGCATTCGCAGCGATGATCTCCCGAGCTGCATGCTTGCGGCCCTGAGCCTTAACCGGTTCCGAACGCAGAAGCGCGTCAAAAGCGGCGACCGCCTGTTCGAGCGAAATGTCAGTCGCGATATCCAGCACGGTGCGCACTGGGTCGGTGACTGGAATGCTGTTCCACAGGACTGTCTCTTCGGCCGGGCGCAACTGCCTTTGGCGCCGGGTGAATCTTTCCCCGGACCGCGATCGCGACGGGTTGATGAGCTGCACCTTATGCGGAATCGACAGCACGGGCAGACCATGAATCAGGGCCGCCGTCGTGTGGCTGAGAACATCGCCGTCGCTCAACCGCCGGCCGATGAATTCCGCTTTGCCTAGATGTTTCTTTTCCTGCAGGCCAAACCACGCACGGCCCTTTCCTGCCGAGGACGCCTCCCCCGTCAGCCGCAGAATCTCCGGTTCTGCGAAACGGTTGAACTGAGTGTGTTTGGTGCAGGTGCGATTGACGAAATAGCAAGCACGGTACAGCCGCTCGAGACAACACCCGACAGCTCGTTCGACCTCCCACTTTTCAGCGCCGAAAGCCTTTGCTTCTTGGAGCGAAAATACGTTGAACATATGCAACTGTCTTCCGTAAACGCATCGCTCCACAACCCCACTATCCATATCTGTGGATAACTCTGTGGACTTGTGGGCAATCAGGGTTTAAGTCACAGGGTCAGGAGGGAACAAGACTCCCCTTAGCCGGAATCCGCGGCTTAGCCGCAAGAAGACTCCCCTTAGCCGGGATCTGCGGCTTAGCAACAACTGCTAAGGGGAGTTTTTGTTGCTAAAGCGTGGGTGGCAGGGAGCGACCAGGTGAGGGCTGAGGGGCTTCCGCACTAGGCGGGGGCTCCCGAGGTGGAGGTCTGGTCCCTGCCTGAGCGGCAGCTGTGGGACGGGATTCCTAAGGTGGAGGGCCAAATAAGCATGAAAGCCAGGGTTGGCCAAGGACTCCCGAGGTGGAGGTCCAGTACCAGCCAAAGCGGCACCTCGTGAGCTCAACCCAACACGGGCCCGTACCTCACCAGCTTTTGTGTCCAGCCCAACCCAACACGGCCCCGTACAACGCAAACGGCCCGGAGGGAAATCCCTCCGGGCCGCCTGCCACGGGTGAGAACCAGCGGGCTCTCCCCCGCCTATTCGTGCGGCTGTTTCACCTTCGCGAGCGCTTAAACCCGCGGCTGAATCACACGCTCAAGCGAATCAGATGTCGCCGAAGCCTCCGAAGTCGTAGTCCTCGAGCGGAATGGTCGACCCTTCGCCGGCGAATGCCGGGTAGAAGTCACCATAGGTGTTCGAGAACATTTCCTGCTTGGCTTCGTCAGTCGGTTCGACAATCATGTTGCGGTAGCGGTGCATACCGGTGCCGGCCGGGATGAGCTTACCGAGGATGACGTTTTCCTTCAGGCCGAGCAGCGGGTCGGACTTGCCTTCCATAGCTGCTTCAGTCAGCACGCGCGTGGTCTCCTGGAACGATGCAGCCGACAGCCACGATTCGGTGGCCAGCGACGCCTTCGTAATACCCATGAGTTCGTCACGTGCGGAAGCCGGCTGGCCGCCTTCTGCAACGACACGCTTGTTTTCGTCCTGGTAGCGGCCGCGGTCAACGAGTTCACCCGGCAGCAGGTTGGTGTCGCCGGACTCGATGACCGTCACACGGCGCAGCATCTGACGCACAATGACTTCGATGTGCTTGTCGTGAATGCCGACACCCTGCGAACGGTAGACCTTCTGGACTTCGTCAACAAGGAACTTCTCGGCGTCGCGACGACCGCGGATGCGCAGCACCTGCTTGGGGTCGATCGCACCTTCAACCAGCTGGGTGCCGGCTTCGATGTTCTGGCCGTCTTCAACCAGAAGCTGTGCGCGACGACCGACTGCGTGCTCGATTTCGTCAGAACCGTCAGACGGGATCACGATGACGTAGCGCGTCTTACGGCTGTCGTCGATCTTGACCTTGCCGGCTGCTTCCGAAATCGGCGCGTAGCCCTTGGGCGTACGTGCTTCGAAGAGCTCGGTGACACGCGGCAGACCCTGCGTAATGTCACCGCCACCGCCGGCGGCAACACCACCGGTGTGGAACGTACGCATGGTCAGCTGCGTACCGGGTTCACCAATCGACTGTGCTGCCACGGTGCCGACTGCTTCGCCGATGTCAACGAGCTTGCCGGTTGCCATCGAGCGACCGTAGTGCTCAGCCGAGATCTGCGCGTCGGAGTCTGCGGTGAGAACCGACAGCACCTTGACTTCGCGAACGCCGGCGGCAACCAGCTGGTCGAGCACATCGACCGAAATGTCGGTCTTTGCAGGCACCACGACGTTGCCGTCGGCGTCGGTGACGTCGACTGCCGTGAGGCGGCCCAGAACCGAGGTTTCGGCCCATTCGTGCACAACGAGGTTGCCCTTTGCGTCTTCCTGAGCGACGGGCAGCGTGATGCCGCGCTTCGAATCGGTGGTTTCGGTGCGGATGATGACATCCTGCGAAACATCAACCAGACGACGCGTGAGGTAACCGGAGTCTGCGGTGCGCAGAGCGGTGTCTGCCAGACCCTTACGAGCACCGTGCGATGCGATGAAGTACTCGAGGACCGACAGGCCTTCGCGGTAGTTCGACTTAATCGGACGCGGGATGATTTCACCCTTCGGGTTCGTCACAAGACCGCGCATTGCGGCCAGCTGACGGACCTGCGTCCAGTTACCGGAAGCACCGGACTCGACAAGGCGCAGAATCGAGTTCTCCGAAGTGAAGTTCTTCTGCATTGCCTCGGCGATCTTGTCGGTGGTGTCCGACCAGATCTTGACGAGTTCGGTACGGCGCTCCTCATCGGTGAGCGCACCGAAGGCGTACTGTTCTTCGACCTTGTCGACGAGCTCTTCGGCTTCGTTGAGCGACTGTTCCTTGGATTCCGGAGACACGATGTCGCTCATTGCGACGGTCAGACCGGAGCGGGTTGCCTGGTAGAAGCCGGTTTCCTTGAAGTTGTCGAGTGCCTGTGCGACTTCCACACGCGGGTAGTTGTCTGCGAGGCGGTTGACGATCTTCGACAGCTGCTTCTTGCCGATGGTCTCGTTGACGTACGGGTAGTCCTCCGGCAGGGTCCTGTTGAACAGGGCACGGCCCAGGGTGGTCTCGAGGACGAGGGTGTCGCCCTGTTCCCAGCCTTCCGGCAGTTCCATCTTCCGATGCGGAACGATGTTGCTCAGGCGGATCTTCACCTTGGCACCGAGGTCGAGTTCGCCACGGTCGTAGGCCATGATGGCCTCCGAAACCGAACCGAAGTCGCGGCCGATGCCGGGCACGTCTTCGCGTTCGGAGGTCAGGTGGAAGATGCCGATGATCATGTCCTGCGTGGGCATGGTCACGGGCTTACCGTCCGAAGGCTTGAGGATGTTGTTCGCCGACAGCATCAGCAGGCGTGCTTCAGCCTGCGCTTCGGCGGACAGCGGCAGGTGGACTGCCATCTGGTCACCGTCGAAGTCAGCGTTGAAGGCGGTGCAGACCAGCGGGTGGATCTGAATTGCCTTGCCTTCAACCAGCTGCGGTTCGAAGGCCTGGATGCCCAGACGGTGCAGGGTGGGTGCACGGTTGAGCAGAACCGGGTGCTCCTGAATGACTTCTTCGAGCACGTCCCACACCTGCGGGTGCTGACGTTCGACCATGCGCTTAGCCGACTTGATGTTCTGGGCGTGGTTGAGGTCAACCAGGCGCTTCATCACGAACGGCTTGAACAGTTCGAGTGCCATGGTCTTGGGCAGACCGCATTCGTGCAGCTTCAGGGTCGGGCCGACCACGATGACCGAACGGCCGGAGTAGTCGACGCGCTTACCGAGCAGGTTCTGACGGAAGCGACCCTGCTTGCCCTTGAGCATGTCGGACAGCGATTTGAGCGGACGGTTGCCCGGTCCGGTGACGGGGCGACCGCGACGGCCGTTGTCGAACAGCGAGTCGACTGCTTCCTGGAGCATCCGCTTTTCGTTGTTGACGATGATTTCGGGTGCACCGAGGTCAAGCAGGCGCTTGAGGCGGTTGTTGCGGTTGATGACACGACGGTAGAGGTCGTTGAGGTCGCTGGTTGCGAAGCGGCCACCGTCGAGCTGCACCATGGGGCGCAGTTCCGGCGGGATGACCGGGATCGCGTCGAGCACCATGCCTTCGGGCTTGTTGTCCGTGGTCATGAATGCGTTGACGACCTTGAGCCGCTTGAGTGCGCGGGTCTTGCGCTGACCCTTGCCGGTGCGAATGAGTTCGCGCAGCATTTCGGCTTCGGATTCGAGGTCGAAGTCCTTGAGGCGCTGCTGGATGGCAGCGGCACCCATGGAGCCTTCGAAGTAGATGCCGAAGCGGGCGACCATGTCGCGGTACAGGCTTTCGTCACCTTCGAGGTCTGCGACCTTGAGGTTCTTGAAGCGGTCCCACACCTGTTCCAGACGGTCCAACTGGCGTTCGGAGTTGCGGCGGATGTTGCCGAGTTCCTTGTTTGCCTGCTTTTCGACCTTGCTCTTGGCCGCTGCGGTTGCACCGTCGGCTTCAAGTTCCTTGAGGTCGTCTTCCAGCTTCTTGGATCGACGGTCGAGGTCCGCGTTCATGCGGTCTTCGATCTGCTTCTTTTCGACGTCCACCTGGTTCTGCAGGGTGGGCATGTCGCGGTGGCGCGAATCTTCGTCGACCGACGTGATCATGTAGGCCGCGAAGTAGATGACCTTTTCGAGGTCCTTCGGAGCCAGGTCGAGCAGGTAGCCCAGGCGGCTGGGCACGCCCTTGAAGTACCAGATGTGGGTGACGGGAGCGGCGAGCTCGATGTGGCCCATGCGCTCACGGCGCACCTTGGCGCGGGTGACTTCAACACCGCAGCGCTCACAGATGATGCCCTTGAAGCGCACGCGCTTGTACTTGCCGCAGGCGCATTCCCAGTCGCGGGTGGGACCGAAGATGCGCTCACAGAACAGGCCGTCCTTCTCCGGCTTGAGCGTGCGGTAGTTGATGGTCTCGGGCTTCTTGACTTCGCCGTGCGACCACTGGCGAACCTCATCAGCCGTAGCCAGGCCGATGCGCAGTTCATCAAAGAAATTAACGTCAGGCACGTAAATCCTCTTCCTTGGTGACCTTCAGAAGGTCAGTAAAAATTCGGGCTGGCTGGCTGTCAGACTTCGTCGACTGTCTGGGCTTCGTCACGCGAAAGGTTGATGCCGAGCTCTTCAGCTGCTCGGTACATTTCGTCGTCTTCGCGCATTTCGACGGCGTGGCCGTCTGCCGACAGAACTTCGATGTCAAGGCACAGCGACTGCATTTCCTTGATGAGGACCTTGAACGACTCGGGGATGCCCGGGTCGGGAAGGTTCTCGCCCTTGACGATTGCTTCGTAGACCTTGACGCGGCCGGGAACATCGTCCGACTTGGTGGTCAGGAGTTCCTGCAGCGTGTAGGCCGCACCGTAGGCTTCGAGCGCCCACACTTCCATTTCGCCGAAGCGCTGGCCGCCGAACTGTGCCTTACCGCCCAGCGGCTGCTGGGTGATCATCGAGTACGGGCCGGTGGAACGAGCGTGGATCTTATCGTCGACCAGGTGGTGGAGCTTGAGCATGTACATGTAGCCCACCGAGACCGGGTACGGGAACGGTTCGCCGGAGCGGCCGTCGAACAGGCGGGCCTTTCCGGAGCCGTCGATCAGGCGCTCACCGTCGCGGTTGAGGCGGGTGTTGTCGAGCAGGCCGCGCAGTTCGGGTTCGTGCGCACCGTCGAACACCGGGGTTGCGACGTTGGTGCCGGGTTCGGCTTCGAGGTCGAAGCCGGCGTCCTTGAGGTCCTGTGCCCATTCGGGGTTGCCTTCGATCTTCCAGCCCTGCTTGGCTGCCCAGCCAAGGTGGGTTTCGAAGACCTGGCCGATGTTCATTCGGCGCGGAACACCGTGCGGGTTGAGGATGATGTCGACGGGGGTTCCGTCTTCCATGAACGGCATGTCTTCAACCGGCAGGATGGTCGAGATGACGCCCTTGTTTCCGTGGCGTCCGGCCATCTTGTCGCCGACGGTGATCTTACGGCGCTGGGCCACGTAGACGCGCACCAGCTGGTTGACACCGGGGGTGAGTTCGTCGTCTTCTTCGCGGTCGAAGACCTTGACGGCGATCACGGTTCCGGTTTCGCCGTGGGGCACCTTGAGCGAGGTGTCGCGGACTTCGCGCGACTTTTCGCCGAAGATGGCGCGCAGCAGGCGCTCTTCGGGGGTCAGTTCGGTTTCACCCTTGGGGGTCACCTTGCCGACCAGGATGTCGCCGTCGGTGACTTCGGCGCCGATGCGGATGATGCCGCGGTCGTCGAGGTCTGCCAGGGCTTCCTGCGCGATGTTCGGGATGTCGCGGGTGATCTCTTCGGCACCGAGCTTGGTGTCGCGAGCGTCGACTTCGTATTCCTCGATGTGGATCGAGGACAGGACGTCGTCCTGCACCATGCGCTGGGACAGGATGATGGCGTCTTCGAAGTTGTAGCCTTCCCACGACATGAAAGCCACGAGGAGGTTCTTGCCGAGGGCCATTTCACCGTTCTGGGTGGACGGACCGTCAGCCAGCACCGCACCGACTTCGACTCGGTCGCCTTCGGACACGATGATCTTCTGGTTGTACGAGGTGCCGTGGTTGGAGCGGCGGAACTTCTCGGCTCGGTAGGTGGTCTGGGTGTCGTCGTCGTTCATGACGGTGACGTAGTCAGCGGAGACTTCGGTGACCACACCGGCCTTGTCGGCGGTGATGACATCGCCGGCGTCGATGGCCGAGCGGTATTCCATGCCGGTGCCGACCAGCGGTGCTTCTGCGCGGACCAGCGGAACGGCCTGACGCTGCATGTTCGCACCCATGAGGGCGCGGTTGGCGTCGTCGTGTTCGAGGAACGGGATAAGGGCCGTGCCGACCGACACCATCTGACGTGCAGACACGTCCATGAAGTCGATGTCTTCCTTGGGCAGCAGTTCGGCTTCGCCGGAACCGCCCTTGGGGCGAGACAGGACGAAGTCTTCTGCGAAGCGCTGGTCGTCGGTCAGCGGTGCGTTTGCCTGTGCGATGTTGTACGGGAGTTCATCGTCAGCCGTGAGGTAGCGCGTCTTGTCGGTGACAACGCCGTTCTCAACGATGCGGTACGGGGTTTCGATGAAGCCGAACGGGTTGATGCGCGCATAGGAGGCGAGCGAACCGATCAGACCGATGTTGGGGCCTTCCGGCGTTTCGATGGGGCACATGCGTCCGTAGTGCGACGGGTGGACGTCGCGGACTTCCATGCCCGCACGGTCACGCGACAGACCGCCGGGACCCAGAGCCGACAGGCGGCGCTTGTGGGTAAGGCCGGCCAGCGGGTTGTTCTGGTCCATGAACTGCGACAGCTGCGAAGTTCCGAAGAACTCCTTGATGGCTGCCACGACGGGACGAATGTTGATGAGCGTCTGCGGGGTGATCGCTTCGACGTCCTGAGTGGTCATGCGCTCGCGGACCACGCGCTCCATGCGCGAAAGACCGGTGCGGACCTGACCTTCGATCAGTTCGCCGACCGCGCGGATGCGACGGTTGCCGAAGTGGTCGATGTCGTCCAGGGCGACCGGGATGTCGACGCTTTCGCCGTCGCGGACGCCCTTGAGAGTTTCGTGGCCGGCGTGCAGCGCAACGATGTAGTGGATGGCAGCGGCGATGTCGTCGGTGGTAAGCACACCCTGTGTGACGTCTTCATCGACCCCGAGCTTGCGGTTGACCTTGTAGCGGCCGACCTTGGCGAGGTCGTAGCGCTTGGGGTTGAAGTAGAGGTTCTGCAGAAGGTTTTCTGCAGCTTCAACAGTGGCCGGTTCGGACGGACGCAGCTTGCGGTAAATGTCGATGAGCGCTTCTTCGCGTGTTTCGACGGTGTCCTTGGCAAGGGTTTCGCGGATCGACTCGAATTCGCCGTAGCGTTCGAGGATTTCCGAGGAGGTCCAGCCAAGTGCTTTGAGCAGCACCGTGACCGACTGCTTGCGCTTGCGGTCGAGGCGAACGCCAACCTGGTCGCGCTTGTCGACTTCAAACTCCAGCCATGCACCGCGCGACGGGATGATCTTCGCGGTGAAGATGTCCTTGTCGGAGGTCTTGTCCGGGGTCGATTCGAAGTAGGCGCCGGGCGAGCGGACGAGCTGCGAAACGACGACGCGCTCGGTCCCGTTGATGATGAAGGTGCCCTTGGGGGTCATGAGCGGGAAGTCGCCCATGAACACCGTCTGGCTCTTGATCTCCATGGTGGAGGTGTTCATGAATTCAGCGGTCACGAACAGCGGCGCCGAATAGGTGATGTCGCGCTCCTTGCACTCGTCGATTGAGTACTTGGGCGGCTCAAAGCGGTGGTCGCGGAACGACAGCGACATGGATCCGGAGAAGTCTTCGATCGGGGAGATCTCTTCGAAGATGTCTTCGAGCCCCGAGGTTTCCGGAACGGAGGTGTCGCCGTTCTCGATTGCTTCCGCAACTCGCTCCTGCCAGGCTTCCGAGCCGATCAGCCAGTCGAAGCTGTCGGTCTGCAGTCCCAGGAGGTTGGGAACTTCGAGAGGTTCGTGGATCTTCGCGAAGGAAATGCGCTGAGGCGGGTTAGCGGTCCTGATGTTTTCGTTGGCGGCGGCCAATGGGTTCCTTCCACGTTGTGGTCATCACTCGTGCGCTGCAGCGTTGAATCACCCGAGGTCCGGCCGGGTCGCTTTGCGACACTCGCTTCCGCTGACGTCACGGCGGATCCGGTCAAGGTGTGCTAGTTTGATGCCCACCGCTATATGAAGGCACAGCAAACCCACTGCAACACAAACATTCAGAATAGCTGATTGAACCTGCTGTAGCAAGACCCCCTGTGGTAGGGTCGATTTTCTCCGCACTTTTTGCGCTCTGCACTGTCCGACGAAAGCCGTGACGAGCAGGGCGCTTTTTCGTTCCCAACTGCACTGCTGGGCAGCACGTCCTCCCACCCTGCTCCCACCTCGCCCACCAGCACTTGTGACCTATAGTCACCGTCCAAAATATTGGAATCGGGGGCAGTTTCGTTCGGCAGACGTGAGGGGCTTCACGTTAACCTGGGCCTATCTATTGGGAGGCCCGATGCACAACCTGCCGCTTATACCCGCATCACTCGGCTCGATGCCATTGCTGCTCTTGGCGGCGCTCGCCGCGCTCATATACAGCGCTGTTCAGTTGGTCCTGCCCTATCTGCACAGTCGGAGAATACCGGTCGGCGCCCAAGCCCGAGCCGCCGCTCCCCTGCCGCCAACCCGGCCCGGAGTTCCGACCCAGCCCCCAGTTCCACCTCGTCAGCCGAGCGCCCCACCCCAACCACAGCACCGGCCTGCACATCCGCACGCGCCAACACCGGCATCGCACCCACAGCACCCAGCGGCCAGGCCGCCCTACCCGGCTGCTGCACCTCAGGCACAGCCGAACAATGACGTTGCCCTCTACGCGAACCTGCTGCTGGGGGTTGCGGCTGCGTTCCTCGTGATCGCGGCGTTCATCTTCGTGGGCATCGCCCAGCATGCGCTGCTGCGGGCCATCACGGTCATCGGCGTTGCCGTCATCACCTACAGCGCAGGCCTTGGCATTGCCCTGCTGTCTTCGCGTCTGAAACCTGTTGGCATTGCTCTGACAGCGGTCGGCCTCGTCCTGCTTCCGATTTCAGGTGCCGCACTGGGCGGCCTCGACATCACGGGGGCAAAAACCGCGTGGCTTGTGGCTTCAGTGCTTGGGCTGATCAGCTGCGCACTTGCGGCAGCGCTGCTGCGGTCTGAGCTCGTCATGTGGTTTGGTCTGCTGTTCATCGGCTCGACCGTGCTGTCGGTGATCAACTTCGGCGGACCGTCGTTTGCCTACTACGGCGTCGGCCTGGTGATCGTGTCGATGGCGTTCATCATCATCGGCCGCGTTCTCGAGGGCCCGTATACGGGCCGCAGGACTGCTCACTCACGAGGTGCCGCCGGATTCCGCTCTTTCCTCTCGGCTGAGCGGGGTCAGAAGGTCCGCTGGGCGCGACCCTTTGTCCTGTTGGGACAGATCATCGCACCGGCATCGGGAATCTGCGCGCTCATCACCCTGCCTGACGATTCACCGTGGGCGAAGGGTGTTTTCTGGCTGGTGCTGACGGTGTTCTACATCGTGTTGGGCATCTGCCGCAGCTGGACTTACGCACTCGGTGCCGCACTGCTGACCAGCACGATCGGCATCACGACACTGACGGGATCACTGTGCCGTACCTCCGGCAGTCCAGCGTTCGGCGAAGGCGGCCGATACATGCCCGTGTGCGAGGTGGCAGTCTCGACCGCAGGAATCGCCGCTTCAGTCGTGCAGATCCTCGTCATAACCGCCGCCTTTGCGATGTTTGTGCGGCAGGGCCGGAAGCTCACCGTGCTCATCTCGCTGTACATCTCCGCGACGATCCTCACGGTGTCGACGCTGGCGGCCATGCGGAGGACCTTCTCCATCATCAGGTTCTATGAGGACACTGGTCGTCCTGATGATTTCGGCGCGGCAGTCGATGCTGTACAGCTGCCGCTGCTGCTGATCGCAGTCTTCTTGGTGCTGGCAGGGATTATCTGCGCGTGGGCGGCCTGGCGGGCAGACTCTGCCTTCCTGCAGGCAACATCCGCAGTGTCGCTTGCAGCCGCTCCCCTGCTGGGCACGGGCTTTTCGAGGCTTGGGCCCGATTGGACTTTCAGCGCAGTAATACTCACGCTGAACACCGTCATGGTGGTCGGCCACGGTGCGCTGACTTTTGCTGCGCGCACAAAAGCGGGCAGGCAGCGCCGTCAGCTTCGCTCAGTGTCCATGATCTCTGCCACCGTCGTCAGCATTGCCGGGGGCCTGCCCTTCACGCTTCTTGTGTGGTCGGACAGTTCGACTCCGATGATCTGGGCGCTGTTCGCGGCTTCCGTGGTGGCGACTGCGATCTTCATTGGGGCGGCGTTCTTCTTCCGCTCTGCTGTCATTTCATTTACAGCACTGTGCGCAGCCTTCGGTGGGACCGGTGCGCTGGGCTTCATCATCAGCCTCTCTGCCGGAGCCAACTACAGCGCGGCGCTGTTCATCCCGGTGGCCGGCATCGGATCGGCTGTCCTGTGGCTCGTGTCGCACCGCCTGTGGCTGCGGGGCCGGACCCGACGGTCGTGGATGGCATACGCCCTGTCGATCGTGTGGGCGGCCTCTGCCGCCTCCGGACTCCTTCGGCACACCTTCTTCAACGAAGACGGCCGGGTGTTCAGCGCCTCCGTCGTCATGATCACGGCGGGCATTGCAGCTGCCTGCGCCGCCGCGGGAGCACAGGCAGCCGTCGCCTACCTCCGCCGCACGTGCCCCGCGGTGCCCAACCGGCGCTATCTGCTCACGGTTCCGGTGCTGATCTTCACCGGCGCGCTCTGGGCCGTTCTCATCACCCGGTTCTTAGGTCTTCCGCTTGCAGTGGTTTCCATCGCCTTCGCCCTGACCGCACTTGCGATCGCCTGGATGAGTCTGAGCCTGTCCATTCAATGGCTGCAGCTGCCCGCGGGAGCGACGCTGTTTGTCAGTCTGCTCTTCGCATCCAGCGAACTGACAACCAGCTTTTCACTCACGGTGCTGCTTGCAGCCTGGGGCACATGGGCCGTTGCCTATGCCGGTCACTGGATTCTGGCCCTGTTGCACCGCAAAGTGTTGGCTTCTCTCATCACCGCCGCGCTTGCGCTTGTAATGGCACTGTTCTCACTGCCCTTGGTCACATTCAAGGAAACGTGGCTGCACGATCCCAAGCGCGCCGCAACGGGAGCGACGATCGCGATTCTTGCGCTCATGGTGTTTGGCGCCGCGCGTTTCTTCAAGAATCCAAGGCACCGGCTGGGATGCCAGGAAGGCGCCTCCTATCTTGGCGCTATCGCGCTCATGCTGGTGATCGACGGTTTTATCGACACGCGCTTTGTTGTCCTGTGGCACGTACCCGTCATCGTCGCCCTCACATGGGCTCTGTATCTGGCCCGCCGCGGCAGGCAACAACAGGCCCAGTTCCCTGCGACAGATGAGTTCTTCAACCTCTTCGACCTGCGGATCCTCCTTGCGTGGCTGGTCTTGACGGTGGCGGGAATAGCCGCGGCGACGACCGGCCCCGGTTGGCTGACTGTGCTGTTCCTGGCCGACCACGTTGCACTGTTGGTACTCGGCGCGCTCACATCCCGCCAATGGGCTCTGTGGTGGGGACTCGCTGCCTGCGCCGCAGCGGTGTTCTGGGGCCTGCGCAATCTGGTCTGGCTGGCTCTCGTGCTTCTGGCGCTCATGCTCATCGGCGTTGTCGTGTGGATGCTGCTGCGGCCGAAAAAGGAAAAACCCGCACCGGCCGCATTTGCTGGACCCCCTCAGCCGGGCGCGCCACCCCAGCCCCACCCGGGAGGCCAGGCACATCCCGGTTCTGCCCCACAGCGGACTCACAGGCCGGCACAGCAGCCTCAACCGCAGGGACAGGTTCAGCCACAGTGGCAGCAGGGCCACTCCGGGCCACCCATGCCGCAGCAAACGCCCCACCCGCAGGGACAGCAGCCCTCGACAGCACCCCCGCGAGGACCGATGCCGCCCTGGCAGCCGGCTCGTCAGCCCGGACAGCCGCCCCAGCAGCAGCCACCTCGTCAGCCCGGACAGCCACCCCAGCAGGGGCCTCGGCCTTCTCGTCGCGGCAAACCAGACACTGCTCCCCCACCGGGGCCGGGCTTCGGGCGCGAAGGCGGCCCTCGGGGCCCTGGTCAGTAGACTTCAAGGGCACACAGGAGGACCATGGCAGACAGTTCTGAAGAGCAGACCGGCATCTACGTCATAACAACCGACCCGGCCGCGCTGAACAGCTACCTTGCAGTCGGCACCAGCCGGGCACTGCTGGTCGACACCGGATCGGGGCCGCGGCAGGCAGCGCACATCCTCAAAGCCGCCCGTACGGTCACCAGCTTGCCGATTTCCGTGCTCAACACGCACGACCACTGGGACCATTTCTTCGGCAACGCCCGCATGCAGGGCGAAGGTGTGGACGAGTTCTTAGCCAGTGAGCGCTTCGCCCACGATCAAGCCGCAAGCGCATGGCTTCAGCTGGCAGAAGTGCCGGCGACAGACGAACCGGACCTCCCGGCCGATCCCACCGAACTCATCGTCGAGCCCACACGAATCGTTGCCCACGGCGACACAATCGACCTCGGCGGCACAGTGGTCACAGTGCGCGAATACTCCGGGCACACAGAAAGCGACATCGTCCTGCAGGTGGCAGATGTGCTCATCGTGGGAGACCTCATTGAAGAAGGCGCTCCTCCACAATTCGGCGATGACGCTCAGCCCAGCGCGTGGGCACAGACCCTTCGGGACCTTCTCGCGATCGACGGGATCAGCGTCTACTGCCCCGGCCACGGCGAACCTGTCGACAGAGCCTTCGTCCAAGCACAGGCCGACGACGTTGCGGCTGTCGCAGCACAGCTGGCTGACCCTGACGCTGGTGATGCAGAGGTGAGCCTCCGTCAAGCCCAGCCGTTCACGTACCTGCCCAGCATCGGCGAGGCAAAGCGGATCAGGTGAGCGGCGCCTCGTAAGAGGGAGTCCAGAAACAGCAAAACCCCCGGGAAAAATCCCGGGGGTTCGCTGTAGAACAGTCAGTGACCGATGATCACTTCAGCGAGACGGTTGCGCCTGCAGCTTCGAGCTGTTCCTTAGCCTTTTCAGCGTCTTCCTTCGAAGCGCCTTCGAGGATCGGCTTCGGAGCCGAGTCAACGAGGTCCTTGGCTTCCTTGAGGCCCAGCGAAGTCAGAGCGCGGACTTCCTTAATAACCGGAACCTTCTTGTCGCCAGCGGATTCGAGGACAACGTCGAATTCGCTCTTCTCTTCAGCGGCAGCACCGGCGTCGCCGCCGCCAGCAGCCGGAGCAGCTGCAGCAGCAACCGGAGCAGCTGCTTCAACTTCGAACTCTTCTTCGAACTTCTTGACGAAGTCGTTGAGTTCGATGAGGGTCAGTTCCTTGAAAGCTTCGATGAGCTCTTCGGGGGTGAGCTTAGCCATTGTGGCAAAGTCCTTCCATTAATGGGTCTACAGCTTTTGGGCTGTAGGAAAACCGGGTTGTGGTTATGAAGCTCAGGCGGCTTCCGATTCCTGCTTGGCGCGCAGAGCGTCCACGGTGCGAACTGCCTTGATGGCAGGTGCGGTGAACGTGTAGGCGGCCTTGTAGAGGCTGCCCTTCATAGCGCCGGCTGCCTTGGCAAGCAGCACCTCGCGGGATTCGAGTTCCGCCAGCTTCGAAACATCCTCAGCTGTAAGAGCAGCACCGTCGAAGTAACCGCCCTTGATGACCAGCTTGGGATTCGCCTTGGCAAAGTCCCGCAGGGCCTTCGCAGCGTCAACAGGTTCGCCTTCGATGAACGCGATGGCGGTCGGGCCGTTGAGCAGACCGTCGAACGCGTCAATTCCAGCTTCCTTAGCCGCGATGGCCGTCAGCGTGTTCTTTACCACGGCGTAGGTGGTGTTCTCACCCAGCGAACGACGCAGTTCCTGCATTTCGCCCACTGTGAGACCACGGTACTCGGTCAGCACTGCAGCGGAGGAGTTGTCAAAACGGTTTTTGATCTCCTTTACCGCGGCTGCCTTGTCAAGCCTCGCCATGGTATTCCTTTCAATACATCTGTTGGTTTGCCCAAAACAAAAAGCGCTCCGCATACAGGTGCGGAACGCTTGGCGTTCGACTGACAGCACAGGTTATGCGCTTTCAGCTTTGTTCTCACCTGCGTGGGTCACTCTTGTGAGTCTTCGCCGGATCCTGCTGCTTGCGCGGCATTTTCCGAGACCGACGGTCTTGGGCAGATTCAATAGTAGAGCAGGACGGTGCTTAGACGCAAATCCTGCCCCTTACGAGGCGGAGCTCGCCTTCCCGCTGGGAAGACGAGCTCCGCTCTTACTCACCTGGGCGCTGGATCAGCGCAGGGAGGCAACGTCCAGCGGGATGGCCGGACCGTTGGTCGTGGTGAGCGTCGCCTTGGTGACGTAGCGACCCTTGGAGGACGATGGCTTCAGACGTGCGATCTCTTCGACAGCGGCTGCGAAGTTGTCGCGCAGCTGGTCTTCCGAGAACGAAGCCTTTCCGATGATGAAGTGCAGGTTCGCGTGCTTGTCAACACGGAACTCAATCTTGCCGCCCTTGATGTCCTGGACGGCCTTTGCGACGTCCATGGTGACGGTGCCGGTCTTGGGGTTCGGCATGAGTCCGCGGGGACCCAGAACCTTACCCAGACGGCCGACCTTGCCCATCATGTCCGGGGTTGCAACAGCAGCGTCGAAGTCAGTGAAGCCTCCGGCCACCTTTTCCAGCAGGTCATCGGAGCCGACGTAGTCAGCACCTGCTTCACGGGCAGCTTCAGCACGGTCTCCGGCTGCGAACACCAGGACCGTAGCGGTCTTACCGGTGCCGTGCGGGAGGTTCACGGTGCCGCGCACCATCTGGTCGGCCTTGCGGGGGTCGACGCCCAGACGGAATGCAACTTCGACGGTCGAGTCGAACTTCGAAACGGCGGTTTCCTTGGCCAGGGCTACTGCCTGGTCCGGGGTGTAGTTAGTGTCAGCCGCGATTTTTTCGGCTGCGGCCCTGTAGGCCTTTGAGCGCTTTGCCATCTGCTATCTCCTTGCAGTTGTGGTGCGGGCCGCGCCGGCCCTACCACGTTTGGGTATGCCTGATCAGGCCTTGATGTCGGTGGTGATGCCCATGGAACGAGCGGTGCCGGCCACGATCTTGGAGGCCGCGTCGATGTCGTTCGCGTTGAGGTCAGGCATCTTGGTTTCAGCGATTTCGCGCACCTGGTCAGCGGTCAGGTGACCGACCTTGACGGTGTGCGGGGTTGCCGAACCCGACTTCAGTCCAGCTGCCTTCTTGATCAGCTGAGCAGCCGGCGGGGTCTTGGTGATGAAGTCGAACGAGCGGTCTTCGTAAACGGTGATTTCAACCGGAACGATGTTGCCGCGCATGGATTCTGTGGCCGCGTTGTAGGCCTTGCAGAATTCCATGATGTTCACGCCGTGCTGACCAAGGGCAGGACCGACCGGGGGTGCCGGGTTAGCAGCGCCCGCCTGGATCTGCAGCTTGATCAGACCGACAGCCTTTTTCTTGGGTGCCATGTTGGTCCTTAATCTGGTAGTTGTTCCCACGGTCAGAAGGGCCGTGGGCTTTGGACGCGGTTGTCCGCTCCGATGAGGGCGGACGGAGTCCAAACCACAACATTATTCCACGCTCGCCCGGTTTTGTTAAATGCGGGTGCCCTGCACCACATAGGCCTCAGCTGGGCAGCCATTTCCAACAGAAGCAAAAGCGGGTGCCCGGCGTTAAGCCGGGCACCCGCTTTCAGCGTAAGAACAAGATCAGATCTTGGAGACCTGGTTGAAGCCGAGCTCCACGGGAACGTCGCGTTCGAAAATCGACAGAAGAACCGTGAGCTTCTGCTGTTCGGGGCGGATTTCCTGAATGGTTGCAGGCTGGCCTTCGAAGGAGCCTTCCTTGACCATGACGGATTCGCCGATTTCGAATTCGGTTTCGATGGGCGTGCCGTCTGCTGCGGCCTGTTCGCCGGCGGCCTTCGCCGCTTCTGCCTGCTGTTCTTCGAAGATCGGGGCGAGCATGCCGGCGACCTCGTCGATGCTCAGTGGGATCGGGTCGTACGCGTTGCCCACGAAGCCGGTGACGCCGGGGGTGTGGCGGACGACGCCCCACGATTCGTCAGTGAGTTCCATGCGGACGAGCACGTAGCCGGGCACGCGCACGCGGCGAACGGTCTTGCGCTGACCGTTCTTGATTTCGACGACTTCTTCCATCGGCACCTGGATTTCGAAGATTTCGTCTTCTGCGTTGAGCGATACCGCACGGTTTTCCAGGTTGACCTTGACGCGGTTTTCGTAGCCCGCGTAGGAGTGGATGACGTACCAGTCGCCGTCCTTCATGCGAAGGTCGGATTTGAACTCTTCGAACGGGTCGACTTCCGGTGCAGACTGCTGGTCTGCAGCGTCCACGCCGTCGGCAATTTCGCCCGTTGCGGGGTCGAAGTTCTCTGCCTGTTCGGCTTCGACGTTTTCCGGAGTGTTTTCAGACACCGATTCTCCTTTGTTTTCGCGGTCGGCGGCGCGGGTCGTGTTCAGTGGTTCAGCTGTACTTGGGTGTTACCAGAGCGGCCACAGCGGCGAGCCCGCGAAGATGAATCCGGCAAGTTTGCCGAACACGAAGTCGAGGATGGTCACAAGCACCATCATGAGAGCCACGAAGCCCAGAACGACGAGCGTGTAGTTGAGCAGCTCCTTGCGGCTGGGAGTGACAACCTTTTTCAGCTGGTCGAAGACTTCGCGAATGAACTGAATGATGGCGCCGAAGAAGCCCTGCTTCTTCTGCGCTGTTTCGGAGTTTGCCTGAGATTCAGCCACTCGTCCTCATTCTTCCGTCTGCGTTCCCGACCTTCGGGCTTTCCCGGCCGCGCCGGGTAAGAGCAGGGGTGACAGGACTCGAACCTGCAACCTACGGTTTTGGAGACCGTTGCGCTACCAATTGCGCCACACCCCTAAGCGAGCACCGGTTCATCATAGCCGCATTGCTGCGACTGATGGAAACGGGGCGTCACCGACACAACATATTAGCCGTTCGGTGTGCTCGCGTCGAACTGAACCGGCTTTCGCCTACAGTTCCAGGCCCACGAGGTTCGGTTCGGGTACCAGTGTGATCCCGAATCGGCCCTGCACGCCATCGCGGATGTGCCGCGCCAGTTCGATGATTTCCTGTGCCTGGGCACCTCCCGTGTTGGTCAGCGCCAGGGTGTGCTTGCTCGACAGTGCAGCCTTGGAGCCGTCGAGTCGGAAGCCTTTGGCAAAACCCGCCTGCTCAATGAGCCACGCCGCCGAGGTTTTGACCACCGAGGGGTCGTCTTTGCCCGTGCTGGGGTCCACGACCGGATAGCGTGGGGCTCCTTCCGGCAGTGCCACCTGTTCGACGTCGAGGATCGGATTGGTGAAGAACGATCCAGCCGACCACGTGTCATGATCTTCGGCGTCCAGCACCATGCCCTTTGAGCTGCGCAGTTCAAGCACGGCTTCGCGCACCGCGGTGGGGCTCGCGGTGTCGTCGACTTCTACGCCGAGAGTGTTGGCCAGCTGGGCGTACTTGATGGGCACTCCCCCGGTTCCGCTGGCTTTCGGCAGGTTGAAGGTCACGGAGAGCACCACGTAGCGCGGCTGTCCGTGGTGGTGCGCTGTGCGCTTGAGGACCGACGTGCGGTAGCCGAATTCGAGCTCTGCTTTGCGCACAATCAGGGTGCGGCCGAACTCGCGGTCGAAAAGGTATACCGATTCGATCGTGGAAGACACCTCGGCGCCGTAGGCTCCTACGTTCTGCACGGGTGTCGCGCCCACGGACCCGGGTATCCCGGACAGCGGTTCCAGGCCGGTGAGGCCCTGTTCAATGGTCCAGGCGACGAAGCTGTCCCAGTCTTCACCGGCGTGGGCCGTTGCGCGCGCGGTGCCGCGGCCGCGTTCCAGTTGGACGCCTTCCGTGCGGATGATGCCCACGGGACCTGCAAAGCCGTCATCGGAGACCACGAGGTTGGAACCGCCGCCGACCAGCAGTGCGGGCCCGTCTTGCAGGCGGTAGTCGTCTGCGAATGCTACGAGTTCGTTTTCGGTGGTGAGGATTTCTGCATTGGCAGCGGGGCCGCCGATCCTCAGGGTGGTGTACTCGGCAAGGTTGATGGGTGTGCTCATGCCAGGCGCACCTTGACCTGGGTGCGACCGAGGACCGAGGTGTCTTCTGCTGTGACGTTGACGTCGAGCCGGACTGTGCCGTTGTCTTCGTCTACTGCGCCTACTGTCGCTGTGACTGCGAGCTCAACTGTGGGCTGTTCGGGTGATCCGTTTTCGGCGTCCGGCACAACGACGGGCTTGGTGAAGCGTGTGCGGTAGTCGATGACGGCACCCGGGTTGCCGGCCCACTGGGTGATCGGTCCGACGGCCAGGGCCATGGTGAGCATGCCGTGTGCGATTACGTTGGGCAGGCCGACTTCTTTTGCGAAGCGTTCGTTCCAGTGGATGGTGTTGTAGTCGCCGGAGGCTCCCGCGTAGCGGACCAGGTCTGCTCGTGAGATCGGGATGGTGCGGTTGAGCACTTCCTGGCCGACTTCGAGTTCTGTCAGGACCGGAGCTTTCGAGGTGTCAGTCATCGTCGCCTCCTCGTACAACAATGGTTGAGGTCACGGTGGCAACGTGGTCGCCCGCTGCGGTGAGCTCGGTTCGGGTGGTGATCATGGCGTGACCGCCGGCTTCGCGCAGGCCGTCGACGTGGGTGACGCATTCGAGTTCGTCGCCGGCGACGATCGGCCGGCTGTAGGTGAACTGCTCTCCGCCATGGACTACGCGGGAAAAGTCGATGCCGGAGTTTTCATCGAGGATGTAGCGCTGTTCTGAGCGCTGAGCTGGGATGACCGCGAAGGTCGGCGGGGCGACAAGGTCGGCGTATCCGGCTTCCCGAGCCGCGTCTATATCTGTGTGGGCCGGGTGTTCGGCGCCTGTGGCGCGGGCGAATTCGGCGATGGCTTCGCGTGAAACCACGTACGGCTGCGGAAGGCGGTATTCGGCACCCTGCAGCTCGGTGTTGACTGCCATAGTTTCCTCCTCGTTCAGGGATCAAGTCTAGGCGGTCTTGGTGACGCGGAAAGCAGACAGGCCATTCTGCGGCACACTCGTCTTCCCGCGTTCGGGCATAGAAAAAGGCTCCCAACAGAAATCTGCTGGAAGCCTTAGACAAGTAGCGGGAGCGGGGCTCGATCCCGCGACCTCACGATTATGAGTCGTGCGCTCTAACCACCTGAGCTACCCCGCCACAGTGCAGCGCGGTGACTACACCAGAGCCCCAAAAGGGAATCGAACCCTTGACCTTTTCCTTACCATGGAAACGCTCTGCCGACTGAGCTATTGGGGCAACGGGAACTAACTTTACACATCAGAATCGCGAATGCAAAATCCGCACAGAGGGATTAGACCGAGACCTTCGTCACAGGCGCTGACCCGGCGGCTCACACGTCAAACTTCGCGGTCAGATAGCCCTGCAGGCGTCCCAACTGGTTCGTGATGATCCCGCTGACACCAGCCGACAGAAGCGCATCCCAGCCTTCGGGAGCATCAACCGTATGCACATTGACGCACAGGTCAAGTTCGCGGATCTCCTCAACCAGTTCACGGCGCGATTTGAAGCCGCGGAACGACGGCGCGTAGCCGATCCCCTCAAGGCGCTGCACAAGCTCGACATCGCCCTCTTTCGGCACCACCCGCAGAAGAATCCGCGGAATGTGCCCGGCGATCGCCTGACAGTTGTGCAGGGTGTGCTGCGAAAAGCTCTGCAGAACCACGCGGTCTGCCATCCCGTGCTGGGTGATCAGGTCGACGACAGCGGCTACTCCCCCGGCCTCCCAGTCGCCCTTCAATTCCAGCAGCAGCCAGCCGCCTCGGAAAGACATGCTGTACAGAACAGCATCCAAATGCGGAATCCGCTGCCCGGCAAAACCCGGACCAAGCCACGATCCAGCATCGGCCAAAGAGATCTGCTCATCCGACAGGTTCGCAACAGCACCGGACGCATCAGTGGTGCGGTTCAGCGTGGGGTCGTGCAGCACCAGCGGGGTGCCGTCAGCACTCAAGTGCACATCGATCTCAATGAAGTCGGCCTCAAGAGCACGCGCAGCATCGATTGCGGCCATCGTGTTCTCGGGAACCGCCCCCGAATAGCCCCTGTGCGCAATCGCCCAGGGCTTACCGCCTCGGCCGGGCACCCTGTCAATGCCCCGGTCCTGCAGGAACTGCGTGAACATCACACCACCCCAAAAGCGAGCATCGCATCGGCAACCTTGCGGAAGCCGGCAATGTTCGCCCCCATCGCGTAGTTGCCGGGGTGGTTGTACTTGTCAGCCGTAGCCAAGCAGGTTTCGTGGATGTTCTTCATAATCTGCGTCAAACGCGCCTCCGTGTACTCAAACGTCCACGAGTCACGTTCAGCGTTCTGCTGCATTTCCAGCGCAGAAGTCGCAACACCACCGGCGTTGGCCGCCTTGCCCGGGCCGTACGGCACCCCGGCATCGGCGAAGATGGCAACCGCATCGTGCGTACACGGCATGTTCGCGCCTTCCGCAACAACGCGCAGACCGTTCTTCACCAGCTTCGCGGCCGACTTACCGTCGAGCTCGTTCTGCGTGGCACACGGCAGCGCGATGTCCATCGGGACTTCCCACACGCAGCCGTTCTTGACGTACTTCGCGTTCCCGCCGCGGCGCTGCGCGTATTCGCTGATGCGACCGCGCTCTTCCAGTTTGATCTGCTTGAGCAGGTCAAGGTCGATGCCGTCGGGGTCGTAGACATAGCCACCGGAGTCGCTGGCGGTAACAGCCAGACCGCCCAACTGGTGAACCTTCTCGATTGCGTAGATCGCCACGTTTCCAGACCCGGAAACACCGACCCGCGCACCGTCAAAAGACCCGCCGATGCTGGCAAGCATTTCGCCGGCGAAAATCGCACAGCCGTAGCCGGTGGCCTCGGTGCGGACCAGCGAACCGCCCCAGGACAGTCCCTTGCCGGTGAGCACACCGGATTCGTAGCGGTTGGTGATCCGCTTGTACTGGCCGAACAGATAGCCGATCTCACGGGACCCAACCCCAATGTCACCAGCCGGGACGTCGGTGTATTCACCCAGATAGCGGTACAGCTCAGTCATGAACGACTGACAGAAGCGCATGACTTCGTCATCGGACTTCCCGTGCGGATCGAAGTCAGCTCCACCCTTGCCGCCGCCAATAGGCAGGCCGGTCAGGGAGTTCTTGAAGATCTGCTCAAACCCCAAAAACTTGATGATGCCGAGGTTGACCGACGGGTGGAAGCGCAAGCCGCCCTTGTAGGGCCCGAGTGCTGAGTTGAACTCAACGCGGAAACCTCGGTTGACCTGCACCTGACCCTTGTCATCAACCCATGGGACGCGGAAGATCAGCTGGCGCTCTGGTTCGCACATCTGCGCAACGATTCGCGCATCAGCGTATTCCGGATGGCGGTTGCCCAGTGCGCGCAGCGAGCTGAGGACTTCGCGGACAGCCTGGTGGAACTCGGGTTCTGCCGGGTTGCGGGCAATGACCTTTTCCTGCAGGTCGTCAATCGTCTCCAATGGCACGCGGTATCTCCCCTCGCATCGGGCCCCGAATGGGCCGGACCGTGTGGCGGTCTCAACCGAATAATATTCCTCCGCCTGGATCCATGTGCATGCGACCATGATTTGGACCACTTCATTCGCGGATGTTGTGTTCACAGATGCAGAAAAGGCCCCGACCGCGTGGTCGGAGCCTTTTGGCTGTGGCAGATGAAGGATTCGAACCTTCGAAGGCAATGCCGTCTGATTTACAGTCAGATCCCTTTGGCCGCTCGGGCAATCTGCCGGGATTATGCTCTGCTTTCGGCTGAGCACTCGTAACACTATAGACGCTCGAAGGTGAAAAGCGAAATCCTGTCTCGGCCCAACACCACCGCTCGCCTCATCGCAGACCGAGCACTGCCTGTGCGTCTTCCGACTACACTTCGCGGTGTGTCCGTCGTTCCTGATCTTCTGACCGCTCTGCCCGCGGCAGTCGTTCTTCTTGCCCTGCTCACCGGGCTGCTGCTGGCTGCCCGCATCCGCGCTCCGTGGTCATCTGCCTACGCCGTTCTCCGCGGAACCGTGCAGCTGGCCGTGCTCGCGTTCGTGCTCACCGGTGCGCTCACATCCATCGGCTGGGTTGTCGTCTTCCTCTTCGTCATGTTCGCGGTCGCCTGGAGGGCCGCGTTTAAGCGCGCTCGCGCCCTTGGTGAGTCGGTCGGTCTTAGGCGCACTGCCGCGGTCATCGGAATCGGGATGTTCACAGGCACCGCTGTCACCCTGCTGACGGTGTTCGGTCTGCGCGGCCTCGAGTTCTCCCCGTCGTATCTGCTGGCACTCGGCGGAATCGTCATCGGCAACTGCATGACGTTCTCAACTCTCACGGTCCAGCGTCTGCGCTCTCTTCTCCATGACCGCTGGCCCGAGGTCGAGGCGTGGCTGGCTCTCGGCGCCACTCCCCGGCAGGCGACTGCTCAGCTGGGGCGTGAGGCCGTGTACTCGGCTCTTGTTCCGAACGTCGACAAGACCCGCACGACGGGGCTGGTCACGCTGCCGGGTGCTTTTGTCGGAGCGCTCTTCGGCGGGTCTCCTCCGTACGAGGCGGGGCTGTTCCAGATGTTCGTGCTCATCGGCATCATGACTGCCGGGACGGTCGTGTCGATCACGATCACCACAACGCTGGCGCCGCGCGCCAAGAAGCCCGTGTTCGACAGCGACTAACGCTTAGACTGTGGTCGATTCGTTGACGAACTAGGAGGCACTGATGGCTGATTCAAGCTTTGACATTGTCAGCAAGGTCGACAAGCAGGAAGCGGACAACGCTCTCAACCAGGCGGCGAAGGAAATCCACTCCCGCTACGACTTCAAGGGTGTGGACCCCTCAATCGAGTGGTCTGGCGAAAAGGTCCTCATGAAGGCCAATTCAGAAGAGCGCGTTTTGGCTGTTCTCGACGTCTTCCAGTCCAAACTGGTCCGCCGCGGCATTTCGCTGAAGTCGCTCGATGCCGGCGATCCCTTTGCGTCCGGCAAGGAGTACCGGATCGAAGCGGCCATCAAGGAGGGCATCGAACAGAAGACCGCGAAGGAGATCTCCAAGATCATCCGCGAGGAAGGCCCCAAGGGCGTCAAGCCGCAGATCCAGGGCGACGAACTGCGCGTCTCCTCAAAGAAGCGCGACGATCTTCAGGCTGTCATCGCTCTGCTCAAGGGCAAGGACCTCGACGTCGACCTGCAGTTCGTCAACTACCGCTGACGGTTCCAGGTGAGCGCAAGCCGCGCCACCGGCAGCCGGAACACAGAGGGCGAGGCGGAATTCCGCCT
>NZ_KV786032.1:0-81236 GCF_001806795.1 Brevibacterium sp. HMSC22B09
CCCGCCGGCTCCACACGGAGTCGGCGGGCGCCCGTCTTTTAGCTGCCTTATAGCTTTAGGCGCCACGCCCCGGTGGCGCCACGCCCGGTGCGCATTCGGCCCGTCAGCGGCCGAAGCGGCGTGAACGGTTCGAGAAGTCGCGCACCGCGCGCAGAAAGTCGGTTTTGCGGAAAGCCGGCCAGTAGGCCTCACAGAAGTAGAACTCCGAATAGGCGCTCTGCCACATAAGAAAGCCTGACAGACGCTGTTCGCCCGACGACCGGATGATCAGATCGGGGTCCGGCTGTCCCTTCGTGTACAGGTGCTCTGAGAGCTTCTCTTCGGAAACATCGTCAATTGCACAGCTGAGGTCGCGTCCGGCTTCGAGTTCTGCCTTCAGGTAGGACCGAACCGCGTCGATGATTTCAGCCCGTCCTCCGTAGCCGACGGCAATGTTGACCGCGACACGCGAAGCTGTTTCAGACGCTCCGGCAGACCGTTCCTGTGCCGCCTGCAGTCGGCTGCGCAGATCACCGGGAAGAAGTTCAAGATTGCCCACAAGGTTGACGGAGTACCACTCAGTGTCGGCGATTTCGTCAACAAGGTCGCCGATGATTTCGGTCAGCGCCGCAACTTCTTCTTCGGCACGGGCCAGGTTTTCCTTCGACAAGACGTAGAGGGTAACCATTTCGACGCCGATTTCATCGCACCAGCCCAAGAACTCGATGATCTTCTGAGCTCCGGCCCTGTGGCCCTGTTCGGTGGTTGCGCCGAATTCGCGCGCCCAGCGACGATTGCCGTCGGTGATGACTCCGATGTGACGGGGAATCGCGGTGTCCGGCTGCAGGGATTTGACCATGCGCAGGTTGTACAGCCAGTGCAGCAGGCCCGTGGATGAACCAGCACGCGGTATTCTCGGTGCTTTCATCTTTCGGCCTTCCTCCCGTGCGGACAGTTGACTCATGTGAGCCTTCAGCCCATCGACTTCCGCATCCACCGTGTGCTTGTGGGTGCATTCCTAATCTAATAGATAGCAGGGGCCGCCCTGTGGAATGCCCACGCTTCTGTCAGTCCCAAAACATACACTTCACATATGGAGCACCAAACCGCCGCCTCGGCCCTTGTTCCGGACGATCGGCCACGTGAAGAAACCACTGCCCCCGGCCGCAGGGTCTCTGTGTCGCGCAGCCGCATGTCACGCCGCAGGCGAGCCTTTCTTCGCACTGAGCTGGGCCGTATGGTCGGGCAGAAGAAAACATCGTGGCGCGGGTGGATTCACGTCGGCGCATTCCCTCTGGCCGTCATCGGCGGACTCGCTGCCGTCATCCTCGGTCCGACCATCCCGGTGCGCCTGGGTGCTGCTGTTTTCGCCCTGACCGGCATGCTGCTGTTCGGCACTTCGGCTGTATATCACCGTGGACCGTGGCGCATGCGCATTCGCCTGCTGTTGCGCAGGTTCGATCACGCCAACATCTTCCTCATCATCGCCGGCACCTACACTCCCCTGGCACTGCTCCTGCTGCCGTCTGACGAGGCACTCATCCTCTTGACCGTCATGTGGGTTGGGGCGGCTGCCGGTGTTGCCTTCCGGCTCATCTGGACGTCCGCCCCGCGTGCGCTTTTCGTGCCGGTCTACATCGGCATCGGTGTGGCCGGGGTCGGCTATGTGCCGCACATGTGGGTGGCGAACCTTGCCGCGGGAATCCTCGTGGTGATCGGCGGGGCTTTCTACATTGCCGGTGCTGTCATCTACGGGCTCAAGCGCCCCAATCCGGTGCCGGGAGCCTTCGGCTTCCACGAGATCTTCCACGCCTGCACCGTGGTGGGCTACGGCTGTCATCTGGCGGCTATGCTCACCGCCTCCGCTATGGCCATATAAAAGCGGGGCGACTGCCCTGTCAGGCAGTCACCCCGATCTTTTAGCATTCCTCTTAAAGGCGCCGATCAGCTTTCAGCTGTCTGTGCGGGTGTCTTCGGGTCCGGTTTGTCCGCTGTCGCCGTCCTGCCTCTCTTCCGGCCCCTGCCAGTCGGGGCGGGCTGACTGCTGTCCTTCGAGGTCGCCGTCTTTGCGCAGCGGAATGGTGTATTCGACCCGTGCGCCGTCGCGTGCGCGAATGCGGCGAATGCGGCGTACGGCGTCGCGGATGAGGAAGATCGTTGCAACCACAACAAGCGCTGTGGCGACGAACCCGATTGTGCCGGGGGTGACCAGCACGGGGTCCGGCATTTTCGGCGGCTGTTCCTGTGCCACGGCGAAGACGATGGTGTCGAGCATCATTCTCCTTGGAGTTTCTGGGCGGGTTCGACGATCTCAATTCCGGCTGTGCGCATGGCGGCTTTCAGGTCTCCCGGCGCTACGACGGTGCCGTCTTCGAGTGTGATTCCCTCAAACAGGTCATGTTCGGAGAACTCGCCGAAATCGCCGTCCCTGCCGGTGTTGTCGACGGCGAGTTCGAACTCTTCTGTGGGCCAGTACTGTTCAGCCATCATCTGCACTTCCGAGAAAAACCCGCTGCTGGGGTCGATCTGGGTTGCGTGAGCGCGCAGCGCTTCTGCCGCGGTTTCCAAGAAGGCCCCCGCGGGGATTGATGCGGTCAGCTTGTAGTCGCGTTTGTTCGCCGAGGTGCGGATGCGCTCCTGGCGTTCAGCGCTCAGGGGCGATTCAGCGCCCAGTTTCGCCATGATGCCGTGAATGTGCATCCACTTAGCCGGCGTGAGGTCCATGTTGTAGTAGACCTTCGGCACCTGCCAGGCCTCGCCCAGTTCGGGGTTGCAGTCAGCATCAGCTGCCATCTGGACTGCGAGCATCGTGGCTTCGTGAGCGCGGATGTGGTCCGGGTGAGGGTACCCGCCGAGTTCGTCATAGGTCGTCACCACGTGCGGGCGCAGTTGGCGGATGAGGTGGACCAGCGGCCGTGCCGCGACTTCTGTCGGAGCGGTCCAGAACGTTCCGTGATCAATATCGTCGAAGCCGCCTTCGGGCAGGCCCGAATCAACGAAGCCGATCCACTTGTGCTGGGCACCAAGACGCTGTGCGGCACGCGCCATTTCGTCCCGGCGCAGACCCGCGATGTCGCGAATGGCCGCGGGGCTTCCCTCGAGAGCAGGGTTGAGAATCGAACCCGCTTCCCCACCGGTCATCGTGGCGATCGTGACCTGCGCTCCGAGTGTCGTGTAGAGCGCCGTCGTCGCACCTCCCTTAGACGATTCGTCGTCAGGGTGAGCATGCACTGCAAGCATGCGCAGCTGCGAATACGGCGCGGTTGGCTTCACGTGGACCTCCATGAGGGCGCGGGGTCGCTCCCGGCGGAAATGACTACTCTAGACTAGTACGTCGAAGGTAGACGCTTGACAGAAAGGTCGGCTGTGAGCGAAAGATACGGGGGTCGTGCACCCGGCTATCAGGGCACGAAGATGAATAAGCGCCCTCTGCTCATCGTCGCCGGCATCGTCACCGTACTCATTGCAATCGGGGCTGCTTTCTTCGCGTTCCGCCCGGCCGGCGCACCGACCACAGCGTCCGATGTTTCGTTTGAGGCCCTCGACTCCAACCGCGCGGTCGTGACATTCAACATCCGCCCGGATCGCGAACGGGACTCCGTGTGCTCAGTTGTTGCCAAGAACGATTTCGAAGCCGTGGTGGGCTACCGCGAAGTGACGATCCCAGCGTCACCCGACACCGCCTCGTCAGATCTGTTCCATCAGGAAGTCGAGGTCAACACGACCCAGCGGGCCGTACAGGGACACTTAGAATCCTGCTGGTTCGTCAGCTAAGATAGCCGAATCACCATCCCGGGTCCCCTGCGGACCCGGGATTTCACGTAGACAAGCGCTGCACGGTGCAGCGCCTGAGGAGGAAACAGCATGGCTGAGGAAAACGTCGGCGACAAGACGTGGCTGACCAAAGAGGCCCACGAGCGCCTGACGAAGGAACTCGAGCACCTCCAGGGCCCGGGCCGCGCAGAAATCGCCGAGCGCATTGACGCGGCACGCGAAGAGGGCGACCTCAAAGAAAACGGCGGCTACCACGCTGCCCGCGACGAACAGGGCCAGATGGAAGCTCGTATCCGCCAGCTCGAAGAGCTGCTGCGCAACGCAGAAGTCGGCGAAGCCGATGCGGACGACAAAATCGCAGGCCCCGGCAAGCTCATCGTGGTCGAAATGAACGGCCGCAAGATGGAGTTCCTGCTGGGTTCGCGCGAAATCATCTCGGAAGAGGACAAGGTTGAGGTCTTCTCCGAACAGTCGCCGCTTGGCAAAGCGGTCAACGGTGCGAAAGTCGGCGACGACGTCGAATACGAAGCACCCAACGGCCGGAAGATCACCGTCACCGTGAAGTCGGCCAAAGCTTACTGATCACCTGAAACAGCGGAAAGCAGACTTCCCAAAACACTGACGGCGGGAACAGACACACTGTCTGTTCCCGCCGTCTTTGTGTTCAGTCTGAACCCAGTCAGAACCTCACAGACTCAGTCAGAATCAGCGGGCTCAGAATCACTGAGCTCAGTCAGCCGGTTTGCCCTCTTCGAAATCGGAGATGATGACGGTGCGCCGACGATCTTGAGACGACCCCGCCTGGGTCGATGAGTCATTATCCGGCAACTCGGGGCCCTCCCCGGGAGCAATCACGCCTTCACGCCGGGCGTCGGCAAGCATCTGCTGGGAGGACAGTTCGGCAAGATAGCCGATCGCGGCAGACAGCGAGGCGACAACCGGCACGGCGAACAGGGCGCCGACAATGCCGAACTGGTAGGAGCCGACGGCCACCGCGAGAACAACTGCGAGCGGGTGAACAGAAACCGCCTTGCCCATGAGGAACGGCTGGAGCACGTTGCTTTCGACCTGCTGTACAAAAAGGACGATGGCAAGCATGACGATCGCATGGACAAATCCCTTGGCCACCAGTGCCAGCAGAACCGCGATGATGCCCGTTGCAACCGCACCGACAATCGGGATGAAGGATGCCAGGAAGATCAGCACCGTCAGCGGAATGACGAGTGGCACACCCAGAATGAGCGCGCCGATGCCGATGCCCAGAGCATCCACCGCTGCGACGATCACCTGGATGCGGGCGTACTGGCCCAGTGCCACCCACCCGCGAGTGGCAGCTCCGAGCGCAGGTTCGCGCGCCGGCACCGGCAGCAGACGGGTGATCCAGCGGGCGATGGTGGATCCTTCGAGAAGGAAGAAGAAGGTGGCGAACAGCGAAATCAGCATGCCTGCGAAGAAGCTGCCGACACTCGTCGCAGCACCCACAACACCCGTTGCGATTTTGCCCTTCTGCTCGCTGAGGAAGGTGTTGACCTGCTGTGTTCCGTCAGCAACAGCCTGTGCGATCATGCTTGAATCCAGGCCCAGCGGGTTTGACTGAAGCCACGTGGCAATGGCGTCAACACCCTTCATGGTGGTCGATGTCAGATCGATGATGCCGGTGACAAGCTGCTGGCCGACGAGTGCGAGCAGACCGGCAACCACCAGGATGAAGCTCAGCAGCACCGTTGCGGCAGCAGCTGCACGCGGCCATTTGTGCCGAGCCAAGAAGTTCACCAGCGGAGTCAGCAGCGCCGAAATGAGCAGGGCGACAAGCAGCGGAATGAGAACGTACGTGACCTTCCCCAGGAGCCACAGAAGAACCGCAACCGCTGCCAAAACAACAAGCGAGCGCCAGCTCCACGCTGCGGCCAAGCGCAGTCCGCGCGACACAAAGGGCACGTAGCTTCGCGACTGCAAGCGGTACGCGTCAGCCATAGCGGGATCCGTCAGCGGCTTGACAGCTGCTCCCGGCTGTTCTTTGGAGCTCTTCTTCGTCATGAGACCAGGCTATATCCTGCACGCCGTTTCAGCGCTCCCGGCTTGCCGAACGCGAGGTGTGTCCTGTGCGTAGGCCGCCGTGGGCGGGACGGTTAGAGTGGAATTGTGAAGAACAGCTGGAAAGCGATACTCGCAGCCGGAACGACAGCCGGTGCTGCAGTGGGAGCCGGATCGGGAATTCTGCGCGCACAGTCGAAGCGTGTTCGCCGCGCGTTCCGCGCCGATGCACAGCGGCGAAAATATCCCCATGCCGCCGTCGTGAACGAAGACGGCTCGCGCGGCCCGCTGAGCGCTGAGGACAGCGGCCTGCCCGCCGTTGCCGTCATCGGGGATTCGTGGCTGTCCGGCGTCGGTCTGGAAACAGCTGCCGACCACCCGGCTGTGCGCATTGCCCGGGGCTTTGCCGCTCTGGCACAGTCACCCGTGCGCCTGCGCAGCCTTGCTGTTCCCGCCGTCGGAGCTTCCGCTGTTGCCTCCCAGGTTTCGGAGCTGCTGGCCGATGCGACCATGGAGCGCACACCCGGCGGATCGCAGCTTCGCCTGGCCGTTATCTCAATGGGCACAGCCGATGTGGTCCATCCGGTCAAAGGCACAATCGGCCTGCCGATCCTCACCAACGCCATCAACCGACTGCAGGTTGAAGGCCACTACAGGGTCCTTGTTCTCACCACTCCAAACCTCGGTGGGCTGCCGGGTCTGCGCAATCCCGTGCGTACAGTCCTGCGCCGCTCATCGCGCGTTCTTGCCGGATCGCAGACTGTCGCCGCCCTGTCGACCAATGCGGTCCCCATCAGCCTCACCAACCTGCTTTCCGGCACCTCGCGAGTGAGCCTGCTGGCACCCGAAGGCCGCTACCCATCCCGCTTCGGAAGCGCTCAGATCGCCTCGGGTGTCATCACAACAGCCGCCCGCGTCATGGAGTTCCCCACCGCGATCGCCCATCCTTCCCAGCCCTCGTCCACTCCCCCGGCACCCACACAGGCCTTGGAAAGGCAGGCCGCCCGAGCACCTCGGAACCGTGCGGCAGAAGAAGCCGCGGGGGAAGAACAGGAGAGCACAGTATGACCGCAGTGATCCTCGCATCCGGGTCTCCCTCCCGCCTGTCGATCCTGCGGGCAGCCGGCGTCGAACCGACAGTCATCGTGTCCGGCGTTGACGAAGACGCGGCCCTTACCCGGGCAGAAGAGGAGCGCGGCCGCGAGCTCACCACCGCTGAGCAGACCGCCGTCCTGGCCACCGCTAAGGGCCGTGCGGTCATCAGCGAACTGACCGCTGACAGTCTGCCGGGCCGCACCGGTGAACCGGTTGTGCTCATTGCATCGGATTCCATGCTGGAACTTGACGGGCGGGCCGTCGGCAAACCGCACACACCGGAAAGGGCGCGCGCACTGTGGCGAGACATGGGCGGACGCACCGCTCATCTGCACAGCGGCATCTTCATGGCGCGTTTGAGCCGCGTAAGCGACGGCGGTGCACCTTCTGTTGAGGACTCCGCGGAGGCCGTGGGCTCCACGCTGATCACCACCGCTGAACTCACAGATGCTGAGATCGATGCCTATGTGGGAACCGAGGAGCCTCTCGAGGTGGCAGGAGGGCTCACGATCGACGGCTACGGGGCCGCTTTTGTCACCAGGATCGAGGGTGATCACACCAACGTCCTGGGCATGTCGGTTCCACTGTTGCGCGATATGTGCCGACAGCTGAGCATCGAATGGCACTCCCTTTGGAACAGGGCGTCCGGCGCCAGCGTGTGAGCGCTGACGCTGTCGGTGCCGTGTGAGCGGTCACGTGGATGGCCCCAGCACGCACCGGGCTGACAGGTAGGCCAACCCACAGAAGACACGCGCGCACAATGCTTGCGCCAAAAGCTTTTCCCCTGCTTTTGTCTTCAACACACAAACTATTAGTGCCTATCACTAGATTTGCTGTGTCTATCCCCGATCCCCACAGGAGAGCGAATGTCGTCGACCTTTTCCGCAACGGTGAACACAAAGCCGTTCACGCGGGTGCTCATCGCCAATCGCGGTGAAATCGCCCTCCGGGTTGTCCGGGCATGCCACGATCTCGGCCTGACCGCGATCGCCGCATACACGACACCCGACTCCGACGCCGACTTCGTCCGCTACGCCGACGACGCCTGGCTCATGCCCGGCAACGGCGCAGCTGAAACCTACCTCGACATCGACTCCATCCTCACAATCGCGGAACGCTCCGGCGCCGAAGCCGTTCACCCCGGCTACGGGTACCTGGCAGAAAGCCCCGAATTCGCGCAGGCGGTCATCGATGCGGGGCTCGTGTGGGTCGGACCTCCCCCGGCGGCCATCGCCGGTCTTGCAGACAAAGCCAACGCCCGCGCCGTGGCCCGCGAAGTCGGCGCGCCCACCACGCGCGGCTCCAACGGCCCTGTCGAGAACGTCGGCGACGCTTTGGCCGTGGCCGATGAAATCGGCTACCCCGTCGTCATCAAAGCAGTCCACGGCGGCGGCGGACGCGGCTTCCGCACGGCAGCAAGCCGCGCCGAACTGCCGCATGCCTACGAATCCGCCGGCCGCGAAGCCAAAGCCGCTTTCGGCCGCGACGACGTGCTGGTTGAACAGCAGATCCTCCGCCCCCGCCACATCGAGGTTCAGGCAATTGCCGATGCCGCCGGACGGATCCTCATCGGCTCGACCCGTGACTGCACACTGCAGCGCCGCAACCAGAAGATCATCGAAGAGGCGCCGGCACCGTTCCTCAGCGACGAACAGGTCGCCACGCTGACAGAGGCGACTGAAAACATTCTGCGCGCCGTCGGCTACGTGGGTGCGGCCACGTGTGAGTTCCTCATGGGCGACAACGGCACGCTGTCGTTCATGGAAACCAATGCCCGCATCCAGGTGGAGCACACCATCACGGAAGAAGTTGCCGGCATCGACCTGGTCGCATGGCAGCTGAAGATCGCCCAGGGTGAATCGCTGCCCGAATCCTTCCCCGCTCCCCGCGGTCACGCCATCCAGTTCCGCATCAACGCCGAAGACCCCGCCCAGAACTTCTTCCCGGCAACCGGCAAGATCACGGCTCTGCGCGAACCCGCAGGCCCGGGTGTGCGCATGGACTCCGGTGTGGAGGTCGGTCGTTTCGTCACCTCTGACTTCGACCCCATGCTCGCCAAGCTCATCGTGACCGGCGAAGACCGCCAGCAGGCTCTCGCGCGTGCACGCCGCGCCCTGGACGAATACGTCCTGGAAGGCGTGGCCACACTTCTGCCGCTGCACCGCGCACTGGTGAACGAACCGGCTTTTGCTGACGACTTCTCGGTGTCGACCGAATGGCTGCAGACGGAATACGTCCCGAACTTCGACATTCCCGCCTCAACACCGGGGGAGACCGGTCCCGAAACCAGTTCGGTCGATGTTGTCGTCGAGGTTGACGGACACCGCCTGACGGTCAAGGTTCCCAAGGAGCTTGCCGCTGCCGGCAACGGCAGCCCGGTCCCCGCTGAGCGTCCCGCCCGTCGTCTGCGCCGCAAGGGATCGCGCCGTTCGAACGAATCGGCTGAACTGGCAGCTCCCATGCAGGGCACCATCGTGTCCGTCGAGGTGGCAGCCGGCGATTCGGTATCTGAAGGTCAGACGCTGGCCGTCATTGAGGCCATGAAGATGGAACAGCCGCTCAAGGCCACCCGCGAGGGTGTCGTGAGCGACGTGTTGGTTGAGGCAGGCGCCTCCGTAAAATCAGGGACGACGCTCATCACCTTCGCCTCCTAAGGCCTGCCTGCCGAGCGTACGGGCCAGCTTTCGGCACACCCGTTAGACGGAATCTGCGCCTTAGCCGCACAAAAACACCCGATAGCCGGGATGTGCGCCTTAGCAACCACTGCTAAAGCGTGGATCCGTTGCTAAAGCGTGGGCGGGTGCTGAAGACGAGGTGCCGGGCGGGTGCTGAAGGCCGAGGCGCCGGGTGAGTGCTCAAGACCGAGGCGCCGGGGCCGCACGACCAACAGACAGCAAAAGAGCCGCACTGCTCAGTGCGGCTCTTTTGCTGTGCGGCTCTTCTGCTTTTTGTGGCTAGGTTTTCCGTGGTTCAGAAGTCCAGACCTGCCGACTGGTGCAGACGGCGGGCGGCCTCAGTAATAGAACCAGACAGCGACGGATAAACGGCAAAGGATGCTGAGAGCTGATCGACGGTCAGGCGGTTTTCGACTGCAACCGTGATCGGCATGATGAGTTCGGATGCTTTCGGCCCGACGACAACACCGCCGAGCACGGAACCTGATCCGCGGCGAGCGTAGATCTTGACGAAGCCGTCCTTGATGCCCTGCATTTTTGCGCGCGCGTTGGTGGGCAGCGGCTGCAGCAGCTCTTCGACGTCATGACCGGCTTCAGCCATGTCCGCCTGCGAAAAGCCTACGGTTGCGATTTCCGGTGCCGTGAAGACGTTGGATGCGACATTGCGCAGCTTCAACGGCATAACCGCGTCGCCGAAGGCGTGCCACATGGCGATGCGGCCCTGCATGGCGGCAACTGAAGCCAGCGGCAGCACGGGTGTGCAGTCACCGGCGGCGTAGATGCCGGGAACGGTGGTGCGCGAAACACGGTCGACGACAATGTGGCCGGATTCTTCCACTGCGATTCCGACGTCCTCCAGACCGAGGTCGTCGGTGTTCGGGATCGAGCCGACCGCCATGAGGCAGTGGGAGCACTTGACCTTGCGGCCGTCAGCCAGTTCGACAGTCACGCTGTCGCCGTCGCGGGTGACAGAGGCTGCGCGCGAACGGCTGAGAACGTTCATGCCGCGACCGCGCAGAGCATTCTCAAGCACTTCGGCGGCGTCTTCGTCCTTGCCGGGCAGCACCTGGTCTCGCGACGACACCAGGGTCACTTCGCAGCCGAGTGCCTGGTAGGCCGAGGCGAACTCGGCACCCGTCACACCCGAACCGACAACCACGAGGTGTTCGGGCAGTTCGTCAAGGTCGTACAGCTGCTTCCATGTGAGGATTCGCTCGCCGTCCGGCTTGGCGGTATCGAGTTCGCGCGGGTGCGCACCGACGGCGACGAGAATGGTGTCGGCCTTGAGCTGGTATTCCGTGCCGTCCGGTTCGGTCACGTCGACAAGATCCGGGCCGGCCAGACGGCCGCGGCCCTTGATGACTTTGACACCCGCTTCGTGCAGACCCTGCTTGATGTCGGACGCCTGGGCATCAGCAAGCCGCTTGATGCGCGCGTTGATCTGAGCCAGATCAGCGTCGAGGCCGTAGTCGTCGGAATCGCCGGAGGTGACGAGCCCCAGGTGGGAGGCCGATTCCATTTCGACCATGAGCTCGGCCGTTGCGATCAGGGACTTCGAAGGCACAACGTCGGTCAACACTGCCGAACCGCCGGTGCGATTGGCTTCGACGAGCATGACTTCACCGCCCATCTGAGCGGCGACGAGAGCGGCTTCGTATCCGCCGGGACCACCGCCGATGATGACTACACGGTTCTGCGAGGGATCAAGCACATTCTTCACACGGGCATTATCGCAAACTCCCGCGGCGACCGAACTGGCCGGTCCGGGTGCGCCCATCCAACAGCACCGGCCATCACCCTGCGGTCAACCAGAGTTGTCATGGAGTTCACACAAGAAACCCCTTGTGTACGCGTGCCCGGTGTGTGACCCTTAATACAGGCTGTAAACGCAGGCCATTCGAAGCATCGCCGCTCCCTCCATCCACACCCCTGGATCAGGCATGTTTTGGTGCCCTCACCAGCCGCCTGCCTAACGGCAACCGTACGAAAGGACATCATGGACTGGCGCCACCGCGCAGCGTGCCTCAATGAGGACCCCGAGCTCTTCTTCCCCATCGGAAACACCGGGCCGGCCCTGCTTCAAATCGAAGAGGCCAAAAGTGTCTGCCGTCGTTGCGAGGTTGCTGAAACCTGCCTGCAGTGGGCTCTTGACTCCGGTCAGGACGCCGGTGTGTGGGGCGGTATGAGCGAAGACGAACGCCGCGCCCTCAAACGTCGGGCTGCACGCGCACGCCGAGCACGCTGACATCAAGCAAAGCGCAAGCGGGGACTGAGTGACTCAGTCCCCGCTTCTGCGTGTGTACGGGAATTCCCCGGCTGCCCCGGGCTTCAGCTATTCGCCTTCGCGCAGCGGAACATCAATAACAGCTTCCGTGCCGCCACCGGGGCGTGGCCGCCATTCGATGTTGCCTTCGAGGTTGGTGGTGATGAGCGTGCGCACAATCTGGGTGCCCAGGCCGGAACCCGGACCGCGCTCCCCGGAAATGCCCACCCCGGTGTCGGCGACGATCACTTCGAGGCGATCGTCATAGCGGCGAGGGGTCACGGTCACCGACCCCTCAACTTCTTCGTCTTCGTCGAAGCCTCCGAAGCCGTGTTCCACAGCGTTGGTGACCAGTTCCGTCAGCGCAAGAGCCAGAGCGGTCGAATCAGCTGAGCTGATCGGCCCGAAGCTGCCGCGCCTGCTGACGTCCACCCGAATGTTCGGTGAGGCAAGCTCCGGTGTCAGGCGCAGGCCCTTGTCGACGATCTCATCGAAGTTGACTTCCGTTTCGATGCCCTGCGACAGCACGTCGTGGACAATCGAAATCATCTCGACCCGGCGCATCGCCTCCGAAAGCGACTCCTTGGCGTGCGGTGATTCCGTTCGCCTCTGCTGCAGGCGCAGAAGCGCCGACACCGTCTGCAGGTTGTTCTTCACCCGGTGATGCACTTCGCGGATCATGGCGTCACGGCTGAGCAGATCGCGCTCACGCCGGCGGATTTCCGAAACGTCGCGCAGCAGAACAAGCGCACCCGTGCGCACACCACCGCGCGACAGCGGTACCGAGCGCAGCGAAACGGCAACTCGGCCCGCCTCGACCTCGGTGCGCCATGCGGCCCGCCCCGTGAGCACCAGCGGAAGAGCTTCATCGACCGGCCGCTGCTGTTTGATCAGGCCGGACACGATCTCAGCCAGGTAGAGGCCCTCAATGTCGCCTTCGTGCCCCAGTCTGTGCAGAACCGAAATTCCGTTCGGCGACACGTACCGGACCCGGCCCTCGCGAGCCAGCACAACCAGGCCGTCCCCCACCCGAGGTTCACCTCGGCGGGCAGCAGACGGCGCCTCGGTGCCGGGGAAAGAGCCTTCGGCGATCATCGCCAGAAGAGTCGACCCGCACAGCCGGTAGTTCCGCTCCAGCCTGCTGACACCGCCGCGGCGGACACTCTGCGTGTGGCGGGTCAGCAGCGCAATTGTTCGACCATCGCGCTTAACCGGCACCGCTTCGACTTCGGCCAGGTCACATTCGTCCTCGTGAGTGGCGACAATCCGCCCCTCCGCGTAGGCGCGCGCCAGAAGATCGTGTACCAAGGGCTCAGCGCGCTCCCCCACCTGGTCGCGGTGGAACACCGTCGCCCCCGTGGTGGGCCGGCAGTGGGCGATGATGCGGAAGCTCGCCTCACCATCTACTTCCTCTGGAACCCACAGCACGAGGTCGGCAAAGGACAGGTCGGCAATGAGCTGCCAGTCCCCCACCAGCAGGTGGATCCACTCGGCGTCTTCTTCCCCGCGGATCGACGGTGCCGACTGCAGCTGGTCCGTGAACGTCATCGAACCTCAGACTGGAACTCGGTGGAGCGGACAACCGAACGCAGCATGCGCAGCAGAACCGATATCGGGGCCTGACCGGGGTCATCGATCCGGCTGATCTCGTCAATGAGCTCCACCACCTGCTCCATGGTCGTGCGGTTGGTGTACTCCCACTGCTCCATGCGCTCAGCCGCACGGTCTTCCAGCGTCGGCGCTGTTGTGTGCGAAACATCGAAAACAGACACGACGATTCCGTGCATGGCCTGGTAGAACTCGTCGCGCGTTGCCGCACGCGCCAGAGCCTTCCAGCGGCTGCTGCGGTCGAGCCTGCCGATCATCTTCAGCAGCGACGCCGCCTGGAAGCGAGCCGACATTCCGTAGTAGACGGCGGCCACGTCGAGTGCCGGACGGTCCACGCGGCTGGCGATCTGCACAATGTCCAGCAGCGAGAACTCATCGAGCAGCCCGGCTGCGCGGGCGGCGACGTCTTCCGGGACGCCCTCGTCGATGTACGCCTGTTTGTTCGCTTCGTAGTCCGACAGGTCCTTGCCCTGCAGAACTGCGGGCATGAGATCGCGCAGCTGAGCGACAGTGGCCTGGTAGTACTCGAGTGCGCTGAGCACGTCGAATTCACCCGGCGCCTGCTGGATGAGCCAGCGCGATGCGCGGTCAAGCAGGCGTACTGCGTTGTACTGCAGGCGCTTCTGCACATCGACTGACACCCGGTTGTCGAGAGTGCGGATGTCATCCAGGTGCGCCTCAAGGCTGAACAGCTCGTTGACGACCGTGTAGACGCGGGCAGCGTGGGCGACACTAGTGCCGGTCTCTTCCAGCAGACGGTAGAGATAGCTGATGCCGCCGAAGTCCACAATCCGGTTGACGAGGTTCGAAACCGCGATTTCGCGGGCCAGCGGGTGGGAGGCCAGGACCTCGGAGAACTGCTCGGCAAGCGATGCCGGGAAGTAGCTCTCGAGGTACCGGCGCATAAACGCTTCATCCGGCACCGCCGAGTTGTAGATCTGGCTGCCGGCGTCCATCTTGACGTAGGCCAGGAGCACCGCGGTTTCCGGCGTTGTGATGCCGCCGCCGGCTTCGTGGCGCTCCGTCAGCTCTGCGTCGGTGGGCAGCGCTTCGACTTCGCGGTCGAGCCCCGCGTGCTCTTCGAGGTACCCCATGAGGCGCACGTGGGTCTGCGTCATAGCGCGGGCATTCCACGCGGCGTCGCCCAGGGCTGCATTCTGCGCGTAGTTGTGCTCAAGCACCGACTGTGCGACGTCATCCTGCAGTGAGCGCAGCAGGCCGCTGCGGTCTTCGCGGGCCAGGGCGCCTGCGGCGATGGCCTGTTCGAGCAGCAGTTTGATGTTGACTTCGTGGTCAGATGCGTCAACGCCGCCGGAATTGTCGATTGCGTCGGTGTTGATGCGCACCCCGCTGCGGGCGGCTTCCACGCGTCCGCGCTGGGTGCAGGCGAGGTTGCCGCCCTCCACTACAACGCGGGCGCGCACGTCTTCGCCGTTGATGCGGATCGCGTCGTTGGCCTTGTCGCCGACGTCGAGGTCAGATTCTTCCGTGGCCTTGAGGTAGGTGCCGATCCCGCCGAAGTACAGAAGGTCGACGGGGGCGCGCAGGACTGCGCGGATCAGGTCATCGGGCGAGGTGGAGCCCGGTTCGATTCCGAGGGCCTCGGCTGCCTCTTCACTCACCGTGATGGCTTTGGCGCTGCGGGAGAACACGCCGCCGCCTGAGGAGATGAGCTCCTTCGAGTAGTCCTGCCAGGACGAGCCGGGAAGGTCGTACAGGCGCTTGCGCTCCTGGAACGATGCGGCCGCATCCGGGTTGGGGTCGATGAAGATGTCGCGGTGGTCAAACGCTGCGACCAGGCGGGTGTGGGGTGTGCGCAGCATGCCGTTGCCGAACACATCTCCGCTCATGTCGCCCACGCCGACGACGGTGAAGTCGTCTTCGTCCGTGTTGACCCCAAGCTCACGGAAGTGGCGCTCCGTGGACTTCCAGGCACCTCGGGAGGTGATGCCCATTTCCTTGTGGTCGTAGCCGTTCGACCCACCGGAGGCGAAGGCGTCACCCAGCCAGAAGCCGCGGGCGGTCGAGATTGCGTTGGCCACGTCGGAGAAGCGCGCCGTGCCCTTGTCTGCGGCGACCACGAGGTAGGCGTCTTCGCCGTCGTATATGACGGTGCGCTCAGGGCTGACGGCCGTGCCGTCGGCATCGAGGTTGTCGGTGATGTCCAGCAGCGCGCCGATGAACTCCTCATAGGCAGCCTGGCCCAACTGGGCGCGAGTTTCGGGGTCGCCGACCGGCAGGCCCTTCGGGTAGAAGCCGCCCTTCGCGCCCGCCGGCACGATGAGGGCGTTCTTGACCATCTGGGTCTTCGCCAAGCCGAGGGCTTCCGTGCGGAAGTCATCGCGGCGATCCGACCAGCGCAGGCCGCCGCGGGCGACCGCACCGAAGCGCAGGTGCACGCCCTCAACGCGCGGGGAATAGACCCAGGTTTCGATCTGCGGGCGCGGCAGCGGCAGGAAGCTCAGCTCGTCCGGCAGCAGTTTGAACGCGAGCGCCGTCGGCAGGGTGCCGTCGGTCGGATGGTAGAAGTTGGTGCGCACAACAGCCTTGATGAAGGCCAGCATGGAGCGCACGATGCGGTCCTCATCGAGAGTTGACAGGCCGCGCAGGCCTTCTTCGACACGCTCTTCGAGTTCGCTGACCGCGGCTTCGCGGTCACCGGCGAAGTCCGGGTCGAACTTAGCGGCGAACAGGTCGACCAGGCCGCGGGCAAGGTCTGTGTTGGCCGCGAGCACACGCGCGATGTAGCTGTCGGAGTAGGCCACCGAGGCCTGGCGCAGGTAGCGGACGATTGCGCGCAGAATCTCGACTTCGCGCCAGTTCAGGCCCGCCAGCAGCAGGCGGTCGAGGTTGCCGTACTCGCGTTCTTCCATCCACCCGGCCAGGTAGGCGCCTTCCAGACGGCCGAAATCAGCCTGCGTGATGGGTGTGGGGAACTCGATGCCGAAGTCGTACAGGTAGCGCTGTGTGCCATCGCCGAGCGACAGGCGGAACGGGCGTTCGTCGATGATGTCGCCGCCCATGGACGACAGCAGCGGCAGCATGGTCGACAGCGACGCGGGCTTGCGCTTGTAGAACAGCATGCGCACGCGGGTGAGTTCTGCGTCGTCCGGCAGGGTGTCAGGATCGATGCCTGCCTCGCGCAGATATTCGGAGTCCGGTTCAAAGCGCATGAGTGCGCTGCCCAGACGTTCGCACTCTTCAAAGCGCGCAATATCGGTCAGTGCCTCGTGCGGCGTGTAGGACTCTTCGTAGGCGCCGGGGAAGGCGTTGCCCCACTGGGCCACGCGGGCCTGATCGCTGTGGGATACACGAGTACCCGAAGGTGCGAGGAATTCCTGCACGTCTTCGCTCCAGGACCGCACGGCGGCCCGAATCCTGTCGGCCACTTCTGCGGAGTCGACCGCGGGAAGCGGTTCGCTGCGGGCCACCCGGGCGGTGAAGTGCAGGCGGGCGAGCGCGGACGAGCTCAGCTGGACGTCGAAGTCCACGCTTTCAGCCCGGTAGCGCTGACGCAGGACGCGCTCAACGCGCTTGCGCGAAGCTGTGTCGTAGAGGTCGCGGGGCACGTACACGAGCACGGACACGAAGCGTTCGTATTCGTCACGGCGGATGAAGACGCTGGCTTCGCGCTTCTCCTGCAGGTTGACCACCGGCAGGACGACCTTTTCGATGTCTTCGATGGTCGACTGGAGGATTTCGTCGCGCGGGTAGCTTTCGAGCACCGACAGGAGTTCGTCACCGGAGTGCGATTCGCGGGACATTCCGGAGCGTTCGATGATCGCGCGGACCTTGCCGCGGATGACCGGGATGTCGAGGACTGACGAGGTGTACATGGACGTTGTGTACAGCCCGACGAAGCGCTTCTCGCCAACGATCTGTCCGTTTTCGTCAAAGGTTTTGACACCCAGGTAGTCCATGTAGTCAGGACGGATGATGTGGGAGCGCGAATTGGCCTTCGTCAGGACCAGCACGTGGCGGTCCAAGGCATGCGCGGCAACGGCTTCTGACAGCGGTGAGGTGGTGGCGCTGCGCATAGCGGAAATGCCCAGCGCGGTGGCCTCAATCGGTTCGAGGACAGACTGGCCGTCGACTTCTTTCAGCCGGTATTCGCGGTACCCCATGAAAGCGAAGCGCCCATCGAGCCATTCGAGCAGCGCGGCGGCTTCGCTGGCTTCGTCTGCGAGGTCTTCCGCCGGCGGGTTTGCGCGCAGGCCTTCCGCGATTTCCCGGGCGCGGTCGCGCATGGCCGGGTAGTCGCGGCTGGCCGCACCAAGCATGCTGACAACGCTTGCGAGGGTTTCCTGCAGCTGGCCGAACTCTTCTTCCGGGATCCGGTCGATTTCGATGTGGATCCATGATTCGGGGTTCGACTGTCCGCCTTCGCTGAGCTCAGCCGAGATGATCGGCAGGGCCGAGGTGTCGGTCGTGGTCTGTCGCAGCTGTGCGGGGTCGATCACTTCGAGGGTGCCGCCGGTGCGCACGGTGCGCAGGATGGGGTGGTGCACGGCCCGGATGGCGTAGCCGAGGCTGGAGATCTTGTTGACGATCGAGGACAGGAGGAACCGCTTGTCACCGACGACGATGTCGATGATGGTGCGGTTGCCGGTGTAGTCCAGGGCCTCTGCGTCGGGGTTGTGAATGTCAATCTGCGGCGCTTCGCCGTCGAAGCGCTGGGCAACACCGAAGTGGTAGTCGAGGGTGGCCGCGAGCACTTCTGGGCCGTACACCTCGAAATCGCTTTCGGTGACATTCGGGTAATACGCGCTGACAAGGGCGGCTGATCCGGGATTGCCTGACAGCTGCTGCCAACGCTGTGCGATTTCGGCTGTGTACGCCTGCGTCACGCTCATCACCTCATGAATGGTCTAAAGCTTTCGGTACCACTCTAGGACGTGAATGGCGATCGGTATATTTGCCGAATGAAGAAAATTCGCGTGAGTGAACGACTGAGGGTGGAAACCGACTCGATCCGCTCGATTCTGGCCTCCCCGGACAGCTGGCAGACGGCTGAAGGGTCCACTGCGACAGCCGAAGCGACTGGCTCCGGAACCGTCGTACACGCCCGGGCCTCGCTGGCCTCTTTTGACATTCCCGATGCCGCTGCCGCGTTCGTGAGCAAAGCGGCGCACCTCGAGCAGACGATCACGGTGCCGAACGCATTCCCGGATCAACCGGCCGCCTACAGCGCAGAGATTCCGGGCGTACCGCTTGGCATCACCGCCGACATCACCGCTGAGGGGCTGGGTGACGGTCATTCGCTCATCACGGTCGACGCCGAGGCGGAATCCTCCATCCCGCTGCTGGGCGGCATGATCGAAGAAGCCGCGGCAGCCGCGGTCGAACGTGTCTTCCGCGACCGGTTGGCCACCATCGCCGGCTCTGAGTGAGGCGGAGCTGAGCGAGGGTCGCGCGGCTCTGAGTGAACCTCGCGCGGCTCAGCCGCGGAAGTCCCCCAGCAGGTGATCAATTTCAGAAGGCGCGTACCACAGAAGGTCCTGCTGGATGAGATCGTCTTCCGTGCTTTCGTGCCGCAGATGCTCATCCACGTGGAAGCTCACAACCGACGCCGCGGGAACGCTCGCCGAACCCACCGCTATCTGGTCATCCACTTTCGAGGCGCCGCTCACCTCAACATCGGCAGCCGCCACGATCCTGGCAGTTCCGCTGGAAGCCGCAGAAGCGGCTGCCGCTGTCGCCGCGGCCGTCATCGCACGCCACTCGGCATAATCAAGGTCGTCCCCGCGCAGGGCTGCCGCTGAATCTGTCAGGAAGAACACCGTCCGCTCCCCCAGGTTCGGCCAGGCGGCTGCGAATTCTTCCAAATCACAAGCTGTGTAGACGCGCTTCTTCATACGCCTATTGTCCAATGCCTGCGCGCCCACCGGTGCGAGCCCCGCTGTCGCGCGGTGACTTCTTCAGCAGCTTCGCAAAACCGCGCCTGCGAGGCCTCCCCGCTCTCCTGCGCCCGGCCGGGGCGAGCCCGAGTTGCCTTGCGAAATCCCACAGGGCAATGCTCAGGGGATTCTTCGGAGCGGACTCAATGATCGTGGTGCCGGCAAGAACTGCCCTGTCGAGAGCATCGCGCGCATCCGGCAGCAGAACCGGTGATTCGCACGCGACAAAGCGCTGAAGTGTCTGCTGGATGCGCTGCTCGGGATCGGCTCCCACAGCGCCTTCGCGCACCCGGTTGACGACGACGTGTGTCTTCTCCGCATGCCGAAAACGCTCGCTGCTGAGGACATTCATAAGCCTCACGAGCGCCGGCGGTTCCGCCGCACCGACCACGATGACCTCATCAGCGGCATCCAGAGCCGCCCTGGTTGCCGCATGCCGGTCATAGAAGGGATCTGCAAGCGGGTCATCGGGGTCAACGCGGGCGGAAACATCGACGATGACAACCGGATAGCGCTTGGCCAGTTCCTCAAGAACGGCGGTCAGTGCGCCGGCTCGCACCTCCGGCCACCGATCCGCGCGGCTGAGCCCAGTCACCACATCCAAGCCATCGCGGATGCGGGCAATACAGCGAGAAATCACAGTGTCGTCAAGAGATTCTGCGCTGCGACACAAAGCGGCGATCTTCGATGCGTCGTCCAACAGGCCCAACATGACAGCCTGCCCGGCGTGGACCGTGTCAGCATCGACGAGAACCGTACTCGCCGCCCGCGAACTGATGTCGGCAAGAGCTGCCGCAATCGTTGAGCGGCCGGGAGCACCGTCAGCGCCCCACACGGCGACAATCCGCCCCGGGCTTCCAGCTTCGACCGGTGCGACTGCGGGCGCTTCAGAAACCTCCGCTGGTTCAGCCTGAGCACAGGCGCGCACAGCCTCACACAGGGCTTCCGCCGAACAGCCGGCCTCCACCTCGACAGCCACACCCCAGTCCGCCACCAGCCCCGCGCCATAGCCCAGAATGCGCACACCCAGCCGGCGCGCGCGATCCCGAAACTCAGCATCGACTCCGGGGAAATAGCGGCTCAGCACATAGACTTCCGCGGCACCGGCCGACATCGCGGCAGCAAGTTCAACCCCATCGGCGGGCCGAGAGCGAACCGCTATATCGCCGGCAGCCGAAAGTGCAGCTGCGGCGGAGCTTTCGAACTCAACATCGACCGCCAGCACAACCGAAATCATGGACGGTCCTTCGGAATCGACACGACCGACAGATGGTCTTCAGCCGCAACGGCCTGCAGAACCTTCTGCAGACTGTCATTGGGCACGAACACCTCAACGCTCACACCCGAACTGACAGTGAATCCCCCACCGTCGCGATTCACGGCAAGAACCGCAGCATTGCGCAGAACAGGCTGCGGTTCTCCCCTGTCCTCGCGCATGTCAACCGCCCACACATCGACCCGGGAACCGGCCTTGACATCTGCCGGCAGAGACCGCTGCAGCGGAAGCGAAACTCGTCGACCGCCCAAGCTGTCACCCGAACCGACCTGCGATGCCGGTACAAGGTCGCCGGCCGCAATGGGGCTGAGGACTGTCTGGCCGATGAGGTCGTCATCGGACGCCCGCTTGTATCCGCCGCTGTCCTCCGGCAGTCGCACTTCGACCGGCCGGACGTTCTCGCGCGTAATGACAGTGCCCGGTGCCAAAGGCTCCGCTGCTGCCCACACCGTCGTCGTCTTCGCAACGCTCGTGACCACCAGCCAAGTGGCGACAACGGAGGCGACAAGTAAGAGAACAGCTATGAGAACGCGCGGATCACGCAGCTTGGGAGTGCGGAAACGGGGTGCAGTGTGCATCAGATCTCCATTGATCGATTTATCTGCCGTTAGGTGTACTTTGCTATCATTTGATGCAGTTTGCGGAATATTCTTCTTTGAATATACACGGATACGCCACCCTCGCCCACCCCTTTGCGGTTGGCCGCCAGACCAAGGAGCTCGCAATGGTCGTCGAAACACGCTTCCTCCCCCTGACCGATGTCGCCGAAATGCTCAGCATCTCGACCGCAGGGGCTCGCGCACTCGTCCGCTCCGGCGAACTGCGAGCCATCAAAGTCGGCGGCCGCGGGCAGTGGCGCGTCGAAAAAGCTGAAATCGAAAACTACATTCAGCGCATGTACGCCCAAACCCAGCAGGAAATCGAAGCCGGCACTGACGTGTGAGCACGTCCGCACAGCGGCACTATTGCAGCACCCGGACCACAGAAATCCTGCGCAAAGGCACCAGCTCAAAGGCACCTCGTCTGCGAAGCTGCAGATAGTCACGCGCAACAGCGTGCAGCGTCCCCTCCAGTGTTGTTCCTGCAGTTTCAACCCGTACCTGCTTACGCTCAGCACACCACTGCCCCAGAATTGAACGCGCAGACCTCCAGCGCTCCTGCACCGCGTGCTCACGAGGCTTCAATGCCACACCTTCGACAGCTGCAAGCATCACAAGAACTCCGCCGTCAATACAGCAGCACCCTTCGCCCACCGAGGTCAGCACGCCGGAAACAGCTCCAGACACAGTGCGCAGATCGACGCGCTCACCGACTGCGCCGGCCAAGCGCTCCACAAAGGTGACCTCATAGAAGTTCTCCGCAACAAGGTCACCGAACTCGCCCTCGCGTTCGCGCGCTCTCTCGGCCGCAGCCTGGCCCTCCAAATCAGCAAAAAGCTCATCAAAACGATCCATACCCACATTGTGCCCGCAGTCACACAGCCAAACCATGGCTTGAAGATTTTATTCGCACTTATTCGAACATTCTTGTGTTTTGCGTTTAATCATGTACTTTGGTTGCAGATGATCACAAAGGAGTGAACATGAAGCCAACAGAAATCCATGTGGGAGCATCCGCTCTGCACCTGCTGATATGCGCCGCGCTGCTCACAGCGGGTCCCTCTTTCGCAGACCGAGCGCTCAACGCAGACATCGGTGCCGCGGTAGTCGTAACAGCACTCTGCGCGGCAGCCCTCGCCGGTCTTCGCCTGCAGCTGTCGCTCGTACTCATCGCGGCGGCTCGCGTCTTTGACCTCATCGGCGTGCCGGGCGCAGTCGCACTTGCCACGTGGGCGCGCAGGATCGCCCCCGCCGCACTGAAAGCATCAGCCGCATCCATGACAGCGGTCGTTCTCGCCGCCGGAACAGCCCACGCGGCACCGGCGCAGAATTCGCCCTCACAAGCAGAGGCCGCACACGGTGAGTCCACAGCACCCCAGACCGAGGGCACGCAAACACCCCCGCCGCACTGGCCGACGTCCCCGCCGGGCGACACCCCCTACCCCGAACCGAGCACGGCCCCACCGGCCGATCCCAGCTGGCCAACACAGAAGCCCGAACCGAAACCGCCTCGGACGCAGACCAAGGAACCGAAGGAACAAGAACCTCAACCCGAGCAGCGCAAACAGGACGCGCACGGCAAAGAAGCCGAACACACAGCACCGAAACCCGAATCGCCTCAGCGCGTAACAGTCAAAAAGGGCGACAGCATCTGGAAGATCGCCATCGCCCACCCGAAACCCGGCCAGACAACAGCTGAACGCGTAAGCGCCATCAGCAAAGCCAATGCCGACACCCTGGGCGGCAACCCCGACCTCATCTACCCCGACACCGAACTGGAGCTGCCATGACCGCCGAACCACTCACCCTGACCCGACCCGCGACACCTCGTACCCGCATGTTCAACAAACGCCCGCCGACTCCCGAAGAGCAGACAGCTGCCGAAAAACAGCGCGAAGCAGCAGCCGCAGCCGCCTTTGTGCGCTCAATCGTCACCGCTTTGACCGAAGTCGAATACGGTGTGCGGACCCTGCAGTCCATTGAACGCTGGCTCGACCCGGAAGTCCGCAGCTCCGTGGTCTCCGCACTGCGGATGCGCCGCGCACTGCGATCCGAACAGCAGGTTGACTACATCCGCGGCATCGGCCGGCCGCGCTTGAGCTCACCTGCGCCGAACGTCATAGAAGCCGCTGTGTCGATCGCTCTGCGGCCCCGCACAAAAGCCTGCGCGCTGCGTTTGGAGAAGAATCGCGACCGGTGGATCGTCCGCGAATATCTGACTGCCTGAACCGACAGCAGGCACCCCTGCGGAACGAACACGGCCACAAACAGCGAGCCCCCGCACTGCGATTCGCAGCACGGGGGCTCGTCAGTGCTCAGACCGGGGCCTCAGCGACGCTTCTTCTTGCGGCGTTCTGCGCGGTTGCCCGAACCGCCGTCGTCGTCCGCCGCAGTGTCCGTGCGCGCTTCACTTTCCCCAGATTCGCTGGGGCCGGCCAGCGTCAGCTTGGGCAGCTTGGTGCGGAAGACATCGGACTCAACTTCGACCTCGTCGCTCTTGACGGTCTTGACCTGCACCTGCAGCTTGTTGACAAGGCGCGTGGCGTCTTCCTTGATGCCGTCCTGCATTCGGGTGAACATCTCAAAGCCCTCGCGCTGATACTCCACGAGCGGATCGCGCTGCGCCATAGCGCGCAGGCCGATGCCGTTCTTCAGGTAGTCCATTTCGTACAGGTGCTCACGCCAGCGCTTGTCGATACTGGTCAGCAGAACGCGGCGCTCAAGCTGGCGCAGCGCTTCTGAACCGAGTTCTTCTTCGCGCTTTTCGTAGGCGAGGTCGGCATCCGCCTGGACTTCTTCGAGGATCTTTTCGCGGTTGAGGCTGTTCTTGCCTCCCGCGTCCTCGTAGAGGTCTTCCGGCGTAATCGAGGTGGCGTAGAGGTCCTGCAGCGCAACGAACAGCTTGTCCATTTCCCAGTCTTCGGGATCGCCGACCGTCGCGCCTTCGACGTAGGCGCGCAGGACATCGTCGCGAAAGTCGTGAATCTGGTCTTCGAAGTCGTCGCCTTCGAGAACGCGCTGGCGTTCGTCGTAGATGACGGTGCGCTGGCGGTTGAGAACATCGTCGTACTTCAGGACGTTCTTGCGCTGCTCCGCGTTGCGCTGCTCGATCTGGTTCTGCGCCGACAGAATTGCGCGGCTGACCATCTTCGATTCAAGCGGTTCATCTTCCGGGGTGTTCGCCAGGGCGAGTGCACGCTCTGCGGCACCAGCGCCGAACAGGCGCATAAGGTTGTCGCGCATCGACAGGTAGAAGCGCTATTCACCGGGGTCACCCTGACGGCCGGAACGTCCGCGCAGCTGGTTGTCGATACGACGGGATTCGTGGCGCTCAGTGCCCAGAACGTAGAGGCCGCCGAGTTCGCGGATTTCCTCCGCGGCTTCCTCGACCTGCTTTTCAGCCGCTTCGAGAACGGCTGGCCACTGGGCTTCGTATTCTTCGGAGTCATCGGCCGGGTCCAGGCCGCGCTTCTCCATTTCTGCCACCGCAATGTGCTCAGCATTGCCGCCGAGCATGATGTCGGTACCGCGGCCGGCCATGTTGGTGGCGACCGTAACCGCGCCCTTGACACCGGCCATTGCGACGATTGCGGCTTCGCGCGCGTGGTTCTTGGCGTTGAGGACCTCGTGGCGGATGCCCCGCTTGGCCAGGAGACCCGACAGGTATTCGGACTTTTCCACGCTGGTGGTGCCCACAAGAACCGGCTGGCCCTCTTCGTGGCGCTCGGCGATGTCTTCGACAACCGCGTCGAACTTCACCTTTTCATTGCGGTAGACGAGGTCGGGCTTGTCTTCGCGCAGCAGCGGCTTGTTCGTGGGAATCGGCACGACGCCGAGCTTGTAGGTCGAGTTGAACTCGGCAGCTTCGGTTTCGGCGGTACCGGTCATGCCCGACAGTTTGTCGTACAGGCGGAAGTAGTTCTGCAGTGTGATCGTGGCGTGAGTCTGGTTCTCGGCCTGAACTTCGACGTTCTCCTTGGCTTCCAGCGCCTGGTGCAGACCCTCCGAGTAGCGACGGCCGGGCAGTATACGTCCGGTGTGTTCGTCGACGATCATGACTTCGCCGTCGAGGACGACGTAGTCCTTGTCGCGTTTGAACAGCTCTTTGGCCTTGATCGAGTTGTTGAGGAAGCTGATGAGCGACGTGTGGTCTTCGTCGTAGAGGTTGCCGATGCCGAGGTAGTTCTCAACCCGCTCAATACCGGGCTCGAGAATGCCGACGGTGCGGTTCTTTTCGTCGACTTCGTAGTCGCGGTCCAGTTTGAGGCGCTTGACGATCGTGGCGAATTCGCCGAACCAGCGGTTGGCGTCGCCTTCAGCAGCACCCGAAATGATGAGCGGGGTGCGCGCTTCATCAATGAGGATCGAGTCGACTTCGTCGACGATTGCGAAGTTGTGGCCGCGCTGGACCATGTCGGCTACTTCCAGCGCCATGTTGTCGCGCAGGTAGTCGAAGCCGAATTCGTTGTTGGTGCCGTAGGTGATGTCAGCGGCGTACTGTTTGCGACGCTGGGAGGGCGCCATGTTCGACATAATGCAGCCGGTTTCCATTCCGAGGAACCGGAACACACGCCCCATGAGTTCTGACTGGTAGCTGGCCAGGTAGTCGTTGACCGTCACGACGTGCACGCCCTTGCCGGTCAGTGCGTTGAGGTACGACGGCGCTGTGGCGACCAGCGTCTTGCCTTCACCGGTCTTCATTTCGGCAATATTGCCCATGTGCAGTGCGGCGCCGCCCATGAGCTGCACGTCGAAGTGGCGCAGTCCGACCGTGCGCGTGGAGGCTTCGCGGACAGCTGCGAAAGCTTCCGGAAGAAGCTTGTCAAGGCTTTCGCCGTCGGCAACACGGGCCTTGTAGCGGTCGGTTTCTTCACGCAGCTGCGCGTCAGTCATGTCGCTGTATTCGTCGGACAGGTTGTTGATCGCCGTGGCGTAGTTCCGGAGCCTCTTCAGGGTGCGTCCTTCGCCGAACCGAAGCAGCTTCTCAAGGATGTTGGCCACGTTTCTCCTCTGTCCGTCTCAGCGCAGCGAATCTCGACATGCGCCCGACAAGTCTAACGCGCAGTTGCGCGCATGTCGCGCGGACAGCCTGCGGGCCGAACGAGCCAGCAGGCGACATCGCCCATCGGATTGTCAGTGCTGCCCCACTCCGACTCCAGAAAACAGAACGCGGCGGATGCCGTGAAGCATCCGCCGCGCTGTTTCAGCAGGGCTGACAGGTCAGCTGTTCTTGGAGTCGTCCAGTGCGATCACACCGTAGCTCCAGCCGCGCCTGCGGTAGACGACCGACGGCTGCGAGGTTTCTTCGTCAATGAAGAGGTAGAAGTCGTGGCCGACCATCTCCATGCGGTTGAGAGCTTCTTCGATGCCGATCGGCTCGGCCGGGAAGGTCTTTTCGCGCAGCAGAACCGGAGAATCGCCTTCAGCCTGAATGCGGCCGTTGGTGGGGTCTGCTTCCTCGGCGTCGCTGTCTTCTTCGACTGCCGGTTCGCCGTCTTCGGCGGCTGCGGGGGCTGCCGGGGCGTCGACAACGGGCATTTCGGCGAATGCTTCACCGGTCGACTGGCGACGGTGGCCGCCCTTGCGGGAGATCTTGCGGCGATCACGTGCCCGGCGCAGACGCTCAAGGAGCTTCGCCCAAGCGAGGTCAAGTGCCGCGTACTTGTCTGAAGCGTGCGCTTCGGCGCGCAGAACCGCTCCCTTGCTGAACACGGTGATTTCCACGCGGAAGGCCTCGTCTGGACGACGCACGCTGTCTTCGTGGGTGATGTTGACTTCAACGGCCTGGGCATCAGGGCTGAGCTTTTCGGCCTTGGAGATCTTGTCCTCAATGTGGGTGCGGAAGCTGTCCGAGATGGCGAGGCCGCGTCCCTTGACGACGATGTCCATTGTGCTCTCCTTTGACGTCGGGAAACCATCAACAACGATGGTCACCTTCATTAAACCGCATCGAGCTCAGGCTGACGAGAACTCCCCCGCGCGATTCCGATAACCGCCAGTCCATCCGGTGTGCACCCGGCATTCATGAGTGCGCGCGTCGATTCCGCACCCGTTGCCCCCGTGGTGGAAATGTCGTCGACGACGACGACCTTCGCCCGCCTGCCCCACTGTCGTACCAGGTGAGTGTGTTCGCGGGCGATGGCGTGTGTGCCTTCGACATTTGCCTTCCGGGCCGCACTGCCAAAGCCCACCTGGTCGCGGTGGCGGCTGACGGTGAGAACATCGGCGCACCCAGCCCGCAGCCCGTCAGAGCGCAGCATCTGGGCTGCTGACTCAGCGAATGCGGCAACGTGGTTGCCTCCTCGCCTGCGCACAGCAGACGATGACGAGGGCACCGGAACGAGGATCACCGGCTTGCCGTCAACCTGGCTGTTCTGAAGGGAATCGACGACGGCACGGGCCAGGAGAAGACCCAAAACGGCCACGATGTCACGTCTGCCGTTTTCCTTATAGGCCACGAGCACATTCCGCAGCACACCGTCGTACACGCCCGCCCCGCTGACCGGCAGGTGGCCGAAGCGCGGTTGGCTGCGCACAACGGGTCCATCGAGAGCTTCGATGCAGTCGCCGCACAGCGACACGGTTTCGATCCCGCACCCTGCACACACGCGCGGCAGGAGCAGATCGGCGATGTCAGACAGCAGCTTCACGGTCAGCCCGGGTACGTGGGGTTCCAGGCCTTTGCGCCGACGATTCGCTGCCACGTCCCGGACGTGTAGGTGTAGACATCACCGCTCTCAGCCCCAACCCGCATGCTGCCGAGGTCGCCGGCAGCCGAGATCGTCTGGCCGCCGGAAATTGACCCCAGTCCCACGGACGGTCCGCCGACCCACACGCGGTAAGCACCAGCCGAAGCATCATCCGCGGACAGCACGGCCAGGTAAGATCCGCCGGCCCAGCTGAAGTCCGCAACCTGATCGAATTTCTGGCCGACCGACAGCGGCGCCCCCGCGGTCAGATGGTTGGGCTTTCCGCCTCGGGAGCGGACGATTCCCACCACGTCGATGCGGGTGCCGTCCGCAGCGGAAGTCAGGACGGCCAGCCGGCTGCCTTCGCGGGAGACCGCGATTCGCTTGATGGTGCGGTCTTTGGCGAACGGCACCGCCATCTTCACGAGTTCGCCGTTTTTGCCCACGACGCGGATCTCCGCCGACTTGGCTTCGGCCGTGTACACCCATTCGAAACGGTCAACGCTCACACCCACAAAGTCCTTTCCGGTGATGAGGGTTTCGACGTCTTTTTCTGCGCTGAAGCGCTCGACCTGCTTGCGGTTTTCATTCGTGTAGTAGTAGGTGTTCCCGTCATAGGACTGGGCCGGAAGGACCTTGTCCGACACTTTCGGCGAATTGGGAACCGGTTCGAAGGAGTTGCCCCGAACTTCCGCGATCTTCCCTTCCGAAACCACAACGGCGGGCGCATCGACCGGCAGGTCAGCTGACACGTCGGAGCCCGAGGTGATGTTCGACTGGGGTGTCTGCACGCGCACATCAGAGATCGAGGTGTTGGCCCGCAGGGTTTGGGATATCTGGGAGTACAGGCGCTTGCTTGTCCCTTTGTCGAGGTCACCGGCTTCCTGGGACAGGCCCACGTCGACTGTGCCGCCTTCGACTGTGACGACGGACGGTTCGAGCGTCGTGCCTTCCGGAACGGCCGAGATGACAGCTCCGCGCAGATTGTCCGCGGGTCCCCGAAGCAGCTGGCGGGCCACTTCCGTCAGCGTGCTGTTGCTGCGGACAAACCACCGCACGTCGGGAACAAGATATGAATAGTCCTGCGTGAAGAAGTACAGCGGATATGCCTGGAAGAGCCGATTGAAGTTCGCTTCTGACAGCACGATGCCGTCGGGAGCATCCGAGATCCGCCATTCGCCGTTGACCTGGCGAAGGCTGAACTTCAGCTTCGTCTCTGTACCCGAGGGGCTGTCGCGGTAGACGTGTGCGGAATCGAGGGATGCCTGCACGGGAACCGTAAACGACACACTGCGCGAATCGGTTGTCACAGAAGCTGTGAGGCTCTCCAGCGACAGACCCGATTCGACGATCGAGACGCTTTTGAGCGGGCTCCATTCGCCGGCGAAATCGTCAGTCAAGAAAGAGCGGGCCACTGCAAAGCTGCTGGCAGGGCTCGAACCGGCCGCCAGGAAGCCGCGCACGATCGAGGCGGGGCTGGCACCGGGTGCCGGGCCGTCCGGGTCGGTGCGGGACTGAACATCGTTGTCGGAGTCCTCCACGGCGACCGTTCCGATCTGCCCGCTGTGGGGAATCGTGGCGCAGCCGGCCGCACTGAACGTCAGAAGGCAGGCCGTCACAGCCGCCGCGAGTTTCCGGAGCCTGCTGGTCATGGCTGTCCTCCGTCCTCATCCGCCGCATCAGACGGTGATGCGGTTTCAACGACAATCGGTATCGAGCCGGTCTGCACGCGCACCGCGCCGTCCGAGGTTGCGGGCCCGGCGATGAGCGCAGGTCCGCTGCTCGGGGCGTCTGCCGGCGGCAGCGGCAGCGGTGAGGATGTCAGCTCGGCTCCCTGTTTCCGCGGAAGCGTCAGCCGGAAGCACGCTCCGTCGCCCGGACTGCCCCACGCCTGCAGCCACCCGCCGTGCAGGTGGGCGTCTTCCAGTGCGATCGCCAGGCCCAGGCCGGTGCCGCCGAGCGTACGACGCCGCGATGGATCACCGCGCCAGAATCGGTCGAACACGTGCTCGACCTGATCTGCGGTCAACCCGACACCGTGATCGCGGATGCTGACCGCGCACGACTCTGCGGTCGCCGCAACATACACGTCGATGTTCTTCTTGTCGCCGTGTTCGATCGCGTTGACGATGAGGTTGCGCAGGATCCTGCCGATGCGGATCTGCTCGACTTCCGCGGTTACGGGGGTAGACGGGGTGTGCATGACGATCTGACTGCCGGACTGCTCAGCCACGAAGGTCAGCCCGTCGACCACATTGGACACGATTTCTGTGATGTCCTGTTCAGTGGTTTCCAGCTTGACGAAACCAGCGTCATGCCGCGAAACCTCAAGCAGGTCCGACAGGAGCAGCTCAAAGCGCTCCACTTGGGACTTCAGCAGCTCTAGGGAGCGCTGCCCCGTTTCGTCGAGCTCGTCCTTTTCGGCATACAGCATTTCGGTGGCCGCACCGATCGTGGCCAGCGGTGTGCGCAGTTCGTGAGAAACATCCGACACGAACTGGCGCTGCTGCACGGTGAGCTCTTTCATCCGCACAATCTGGTCCTGCAGAGTGTCCGCCATGTCGTTGAAGCTGCGGCCCAATGCGCCGAGTTCGTCGTGGCTGGTGACGGTGACGCGTTCATCGAGGTCGCCGTCGGCCAAGCGAAGCGCAGCCCGCGCCGTTGAGCGGATGGGTGACACCACAAGCCCTGTCACAAGCCAGGCCACAGCCACGACGAGGACGACCATGACGATGCCGGCAACTGTGAGCGCACGTTGGATGAAGCTCAGCGTGTTCTGCTCTTCCTGCAGGTCGGCAACAACGAACAGGTCGAATTTGCCGCTGCCGGGCAGCGAGACTGTCTGTGCGACCACGATTCCGGGAGAGTGCTGCGCGCCCGGCAGGGTGATCGACTGGTACGTCTGGGTGCCAGCCGGGGTTTCCTGTGCCCGGCTGAGAAATTCCTCGTCGAGCTCTGAGGGCCGAACCGGCTCCTGGCCGTACGGCAGGGCGATGATCGGGGCGACCGAGCGTCCGCGATCCCGCGGTTCCAGGGCGATGCTGCGCAGCGGGGTCGACGACCGGGCCATCATGCCGCGCAGCTGTGTGTTCACGGTTTCGCTCAGCTGTGCGATGCCCTCCGACGTTGCGGTGGCTTCGAGCTCTGATGCGTAGCCGGCAGTCTGCGAGGTGATCGACTGCAGTTTGGCCTCATACAGGCCGCGGGCGATTTCCCGCGATACGTATGAACCGACCAGAAGGACCGCCGCCATCGACAGAATGAGCGTCAGCGCAACGACGCGCACCTGCAGCGAACGGCGGAACAGCCGAACCGTGAACAGGTACGCCCGCAGCGCCAGCCGCCGGACGGTCTTCCAGAGTCTCACGCAGCGTGACCGGCCCGATAGCCCACGCCGCGGACGGTGACGACGATTTCAGGATTCTCAGGGTCGCGCTCGATCTTCGAGCGCAGACGCTGCACGTGCACATTGACCAGGCGCGTATCAGCCGAGTGTTGGTAGCCCCACACTTCTTCCAGCAGCTGTTCGCGCGAAAACACCTGCCACGGCTTGCGGGCCAGTGCAGTCAGCAGGTCGAATTCCAGGGGCGTAAGCGAAATCGGCTCTCCGCCGCGGGTCACGTTGTGACCGGACACGTCAATGGTGAGGTCCCCGACAGTCAGGTGCTCCGGCGCTGTGGGTTCGGTGATGCGCAGTCGGGCGCGCACCCGGGCGACGAGCTCCTTGGGCTTGAACGGCTTGGGAACATAGTCATCGGCCCCGGCTTCGAGACCGGCGACAACGTCGACCGTGTCGGATTTGGCCGTGAGCATGATGATCGGGACATCGGATTCCCGGCGGATTTCACGGCAGACTTCCATGCCGTCTTTGCCGGGAAGCATGAGGTCAAGAAGCACGAGGTCGGGCTTGGATTCGCGGAATGCTCCGAGGGCGCCATCGCCGGTGGCGCAGAAATCGGGGTCAAATCCTTCTGACTTCAGCACAATGCCGATCATTTCGGCCAGCGCCGTGTCGTCGTCTACCACAAGAATCCGTGCGTTCATAGTTTTTATTGTTCCCTACCCACCAAAGGTTTTCACTTCGGCCCGCCGATTTTCGCGCAGCATGATCACGGGAAGCTGTGGAATGATGGGCTGGTCAAATACTCATCCCGCAGGAGTGAAGTGTTCACACAGAACAGCCCTGATTGGGGTCTGACCGTCGACTGGTCGACGGGCCAGCGGGTTCCCGCCAAGGCTCGCCGCCGGCCCCAATGGTCTCCCCCGCCTGTCCCGGGGATTCTGCCCAAGCGCCCCTTGGGCTTCTTCGAGGTGCTCGACGGCGGCTTCCGCCTGATGCGCCGCTTCCCCGGCTTGACCTACGGCAGCGCAGGACTCGGTGCAGGGCTGACCGCCGGCCTCTTTGCTCTTGCGGGAGCCATCACGTGGTACTTCGGGCACAGCTTCTTCACCAAGCTCCTCAATTCATCCGAAGAAGCTCTGAGCGGTCTGAGCTTTGTGGTGCAGATCGGCGCGGGAGTCGTCGAATACCTCACCCTGGCTGCTCTCATCGTCTTCAGCGGACTGGCGAGCATCGGCGCCCGCGAAGCATTCTTCGGCCGCACAATGTCACTGCGCCAGGCCTGGCAGCACCTCCGAGGATCCCGTCGAAAGCTGTTCGGTGCGGCACTGCTTATGGGCACGGCCCACCTCATAGTTCTCGCGGTCTTCCTTGCCGCAGCGATTCTCGCCGGCGCTGTGGGCGGAACTGTCATCGGCCTGACCCTGGGCACAGCGCTCGTCCTCGTCTGGTGGGCGCTGACGGTGTTCTTCGGCATTCGCCTGAGCCTGACGGGATGCATCATCGCCCAGGAGCGAGTGGGGACCTTCACCGCCATCGCCCGGTCCTGGAAGATGACAGGTCGCGGCTTCTTTCAGGTGGCTGGACAGACCGTGTTCGGGTTCTGGCTGGCCAATCAGGTCATCGGCGTCATCGCCACACCGGCTTTCATCTACTTGGGAGGCGTCATCGGCGTGCTCTCGATTCTGATGCTCGGCGGTGGCGAGTTCGAGGGGCCGATTGTCGCGGCTGTTCTCGGCACCATCTTCACGGGGCTGTTGCTGGCTATCGGCGTTCTCCTCTACGCCTACCGGGCGGCTCTTCTGGCAACCGTCTACTTCAACCTGCGCATGCGCTCGGAAGGCTATGACCTCGTCCTCCTAGCAGAAGCGGAGGAAGTGTGAGCGGACTGCAGCAGCCCACCCCGGAACAGGGCCGTGAATGGGCCGAACGCGAACTGTCTGATCCGCGCTACAGCGAGGTCGATATTTCGTTCTTCGGCAAGATCAGGCGCATGCTCGACCTGTTCTTCCAGAAGCTCGCGGACGGGGTCGACAGCGCCCAGTCCCCGTGGTTCATCATCGGCGTCGTCCTGTTCACAGCGGCCGTTATCGGCTTTGTGATCTGGCGGGTTCGCCGCGGCACCGACGACGATTTTTCGAAGCAGCTTTTCCAGATGGACGCCGAATTCAGCGGTGTCGAACCCCGTGTGTTCCGCAAACTCGCGCACGAAGCGGCAGAGAACGGCGATTGGGCAGATGCCACTGCCAACCAGATCCGCGCAGTTTTCGCAGAGCTGAACAAGAAGCGGATCATCGACGTCGAGGCTGCCTCGACCGCAGCTGAGCTTGCAGCAGCGGCTTCCGCGGCAGTGCCGGCTATGAGCGACAAGCTGAATCAGGCTGCCTCGCTCTTCGACCGGATCGTCTTCGGCAGCCACTCCGCAGACGAAGCCGACTACCGCTTCGCCGAGCAGCTCGACTCCGCGGCTCAAGCGCTGCGCACGCCCGCTCAGGAAACAGCTGACTCGGCTGAATCTGCAGACTCCCGCGGTTCTGAGCAGGTGAGCGCATGAGCGCCGCACTCGACGTCGCGGTCCGCGGCACACGCTCGGCTGGCCCCGGACGCAGCCTGAAGTCTCTCGGCCGATCAGCCGGTCTGTGGCTCGTGCTGGTGGCTGTTCTCCTCATGGCCAGTGCGGCCATCACGTTGACCTCCGCGGAACGAGACGAAAGACGTTCCGGGCATTACGACAGCTTCGCCGCAGATGGCACTCACGCCTACGCCAAACTTCTTGAAGACCACGGCGCCAAGCTTAAAAAGACCGACAACTTCGACACGGCTGTAGAAGCCGCCGCCAAACCTGACACAACGGTCGTTGTCATCAACCCGGACGACATATCCGTCGACAGCAGGCAGAAGATGACCGCCGCAGCCCAAAAAGGCGGCCACGTGATCCTTTCAGCCCCGTACGACATGGGCGGCTGGGGAAACACAATTCACCCGACAGAGGAATTCGCCGCCCCCGACGACTTTGCAGAATCTCGCGAACCCGCCTGTGACTACCCCGCAGCCAAGAAGGCAGGCCCGGTCAGCGCGCCCTTCAATCACTACTACTCGACCCAAAAAGACTCGGTGAAGTGCTATTACCGCCCCGACATGGGCAAGCAGGCCTCCGGCCTCGTCCAGGCTCCGGTCGGCAAGGGCACTATGACGGTGATGGGCAACAGCAGTTGGATTGCCAACGATCAGATCGCCCTGCACGGCAACGCTTCACTGGTCATGGGCCTTGTCGCGGATGCAGATTCCGTCGTCCTGTTCTGGCCGAATCCCAATGACTTCATCGACTCCGATATCCAGGAGACCCAGGATTTCGTTCCCCAGTGGGTGTACTTCGCAGTCCTGTGGATCGGCGTGCTCACCCTGGTGGCTCTGCTGTGGCGCGGACGCCGCTTCGGCCCACTGGCCGCCGAGCACCTGCCGGTGACTGTGCCGGCCAAGGAAACCGTGACCGGCCACGCGGGTCTTCTACAGCGAGCCGGAGCAAGACCGGAAGCGCTGCGGCCCATTCAGCAGGCCGCTACCATCACGCTGGCCCGCAAGCTCAGCGTGCCCGCGTCAGCCCCAGCAGAAGACGTCTGCCGCGCCGTCGCGGCCAAACTGGGCGAAAGCCCACAGCGCATCGAACACCTTCTGCTGCACGCAGAACCGACATCAGACGCAGAACTTGTCAGCCTGGCTCAGGCCATCAGCGAACTCGAAAGGCGACTATGACAAACCAGCACGACCCCAGCGCTCCCGTCCCGGACATGCCTGAGAACCAGGCCGGCGCACAGCCGTCCGGTTCGGTGCCCACCCCCGCAGGTTCCGCCTCGGCAGCGGCTCCTGCCCCGGCGAACCCCCAGGCGAGCGCTCAGCCGCCCGGCGCACAGCCCGCATCGTCGCTTGTTGACCGCCTGGCCCAGGATCACCAGCTCACAGACGTCGACCACGAACTGCGTGCCCGCTTCGGTGCCGTCAGCACCGCGACGGCCAACGCGGTTGTCGGTCAGGGCCACGCCACGCACGCTCTGCTCATTGCGCTGCTCACGGGTGGCCACGTGCTGCTGGAAGGTGTTCCCGGTGTCGCCAAAACGCTGCTGGTGCGTGCTCTGTCGCACGCTGTTGAGCTCGATCACGCGCGCATCCAGTTCACCCCGGACCTCATGCCCAGCGATGTGACCGGTTCGACCATCTACGACGCCAAGACCGGCGACTTCGAGTTCCGTCCCGGCCCGGTGTTCACCAACATCCTCATCGCCGACGAAATCAACCGCACCCCGCCGAAAACCCAGTCGGCCCTGCTCGAGGCGATGGAAGAGAAGCAGGTCTCGGTCGACGGCAACACGTACTCCCTGCCCCAGCCGTTCCTCGTTGCCGCAACCCAGAACCCCATCGAGTACGACGGCACCTACCCGCTGCCGGAAGCCCAGCTGGACCGCTTCCTGTTCAAGGTCCAGATGAACCTGCCGCAGCGCGATGCTGAGCTTGACATCTTGCAGCGCCACGCCGGCGGTTTTGCCGCAGACAAACTGGCCGATGCCGGGGTGACCCCGCAGATCGATGCCGAGGGGATCCTCGCTGCCCGCGAGCGCGTGGCAGATGTCTACTGCGCCCCGGAAGTGCTCGGGTACATCGTCGACCTCGTGCAGGCCACACGCCAGGCCCCGTCACTGGAACTGGGTGTGTCTCCCCGAGGCGCCACTCGCCTTCTGTCTGCCGCGCGGGCTCACGCGTGGCTGTACGGGCGGGCGTTCATCACCCCGGATGACATCAAGTTCCTCGTGCCGATTTCCTTCCGCCACCGTGTGCGCCTCAACCCTGAAGCGCACATGGACGGTCTCGACGTCGACGATGTTCTCGAATCGATCGTGTCGACGGTTGCGGTTCCGCGCTGATGGTTCTCACGTGGCGCACCATGGTCTTCGCCGGGATCATCGGCGTAGGCGTTGTTGCCCTGCAGACGACCGCGGCCGCGCTCATCGGGATCACGGTGCTGCTGGTCGGCATTGTCGTCGACCTGCTCATCACGCCGTCCCCGCGCAGGATTGAGGCGGCGCGCACTCCCGGCGGCAAGGTTCGTCTGGGCCAGGAAACGTGGGCCGACCTCACCCTGCACAATCCCACCAAGCGCACGTACAGGCTGCACCTGCGTGATGCGTGGTCGCCCAGTGCCGGTGCTGAGAACAACCGGGACCGCTGTCGTCTTGCCGCGGGCGAATCGCACGTGCGCCGACAGACGCTCACTCCCACGCGCCGCGGCTGGCTGTCAGCGGACAAGGTCACGCTGCGCAGCTTTTCGGTCTTGGGGATTGCCGGCCGTCAGGTGTCATTTGATGTTCCGGCCCAGGTTGCGATCACTCCCCCGTTCCTGTCGAGGCGCCACCTGCCTTCGCGTCTGCACCGCCTGCGGGAACTGGAGGGCCGCACGGCACTCATGGTGCGCGGTATGGGAACCGAGTTCGATTCGCTGCGCGAATACGTGCCGGGTGATGATGTGCGCTCAATTGACTGGCGTGCCACGGCTCGTGCCCAGGAGGTCATGGTCAAGACGTGGCGGCCCGAACGCGACCGTCGCGTCGTGATCGTCATCGACTCCGGCCGGCTCGCAGCCAAGCGTTCTGCCGAGGGCACGCAGTTCGACACGTTCGTTGAAGCTGCCATGCTGCTGACGGCGTTGGCTGGCTCTGCCGGCGACCGTGTTGATGTGATCGTGGCCGACGCTAGGATCCGCACCGCGTTCGGCCCCCTGGCCCGGGAAAAGGCGATCCCCCGCTTTGATGAGGAGATCGCGGACATCTTCCCCAGCCTGTACGAATCCGACTGGCAGGTCATGGCCTCTGAGGTGCTCAAGCGCTGCTCCACGCAGGCGCTCGTCGTGTTCCTCACTCCCCTGGATGCCATCACCATCCAGGAGGACGTTCTGCCGTCGCTGCCGCTGCTCAAGCGCGGCCACCAGATTGCCTTCGCCTCGGTTTCCGATCCGCAGCTGCAGGACATGGCCGACGAGGTCTATTCACCCGCTCAGGTGTACCGGGCCGGTGCTGCACAGCGGGAAATGCTCAATCAGCGTGCGCTCAGTCGCGCAATGTCGGCAAGCGGCGTCTATTCACTCACCGAACCCGAAGAGAAGCTCCCGCCGGCGCTTGCGGACCTCTACATCCGGCTCAAGGCGCAGGGGAAGCTCTGATGAGCGGCACCTCGTGAATTGACGTACGAGGTGCCTGCCCCGTGGTCTGCTGACCACGGCTTTCTCTGTGGTCGGGCTTACTGGACGGTGACGGTGCGGTAGCCTGCGCGCTCCTCGTCGAGGTCACCGTCGAGACCCGCAAGGTAGGCGGGACGGCCCAGTGCAATCGTGTAGGCGACGATGCCTATGGTGAGTGCAGCACCGAAGATCATCTTGATTCCGAAAGGCATGTAGGACGGCGTGATGAAGCCTTCGATGAGGCCGGACAGGAACAGGAAGATCACGAGTCCCATGGCAACCGTGATGAGCGAACGGCCCTCTTTGGCCACAGCCTGACGTCGCGTCATATTGCGCGGAATGATCCAGGACGTGAAGATCTTCAGACCCGCGGCAGCGGCAATGAGGATGCACGTGATCTCCGGGACACCGTGGGGCAGGATGAACTTCCAGAAGTCCTCCGCGTAGCCGGCCTCATACATAACAGCGGCCATGATCCCCGTGTTCGCCGCGTTCATGATGATGCCGTTGATGACGTAGATCCCGGTGATGCCGAGCACCACCCACTGCACGGCAATCCAAGCGTTGTTGACCCACACGCCCAGGGCGAAGACCGAACTGGGGTTTTCACGGTAGTAGGCGACAAAGCCGCGTTCGGCGATCTCCCGCTGTGCTTCCGGCGGCAGCATGTAGTCAAGCAGACCGGGGGTCGTGGCCGCCCAGATGTGGGTGCCCACGGCAACACCCGTGAACAGCACAAAGACGCCGACAAAATACCAGCGCAGCGAATACAGTGCCGCCGGCAGCGACTGCCCGAAGAAGCGCGTGGCCGTCGACTTCGCAGAACCGGGAACAGAGCCGAAGTGGACCCTCGCCTGCAGAACAACCCGGCTCAAGTAGACCGCGGCGTCTGATTCCGGGGCGACCGTCTGCAGATGCGACAGGTCTTTGTTCGCCCTGCGGTACAGGCGGTTGAACTCTGCCACTTCGGCCCCGGACAGGCGCGACTTCTTCGAAAGGCGCTGCAGCTCTTTCCAGTCCGGCGAATTCAAAGCGGCCAGCAGAATGGGATCCATAAAGACCAGATTAAAGCATCTTGACCCGGCGGCGAATATGCGAGGATGTACGGGTGAGCAAACTCGTCACCGGTGAGGCCATCAGCCTCAGCATCCGCCCCGCATCCCTCATGGCGCGGGCGGCATCATGCGCTATTGACTTCGCGATCTACACGGTCGTGTCCATCGCCTACTTCATCGGGCTGGCATACCTTCTGAGCAATGTCGACACCTACAACGGCGAATTGCTTGCAATCACGATCGTCACAGTCGCGTCGATCTTCATTCTTGTGGGCGTGCCCTGCATCGTCGAATTTCTGACGCGCGGCCGTTCTGTCGGCAAGCTCATTGTGGGACTGCGGATCGTCCGCGACGACGGGGGTGCCCTGGCTTTTCGCCACAGCCTTATCCGCGCCCTCCTGTGGCCTTTTGAGATTCTGGGCTCCGGAGGCGGTGTCGCGGCTCTCGTGGGTTTGTTCTCCGCTGACACGAAGCGGCTGGGCGATCACCTGGCGGGCACCATCGCCATCAGCGAACGGGCAAAGCTGCCGGTGACGCGCACCAACCCCGTCAAACCCGAATTGGCAGCCTGGGCGCGCAGCGCTGACATTTCCCCGATCCCCGCACCCCTGCAGCACCGCGCGGCACAGTTCCTCGCAACGGCTCACATGCACACGAAGGAATCCCGGTGGGCGCGAGCAGTGGAAATCGCCGATGAGCTCAACAACTACGCTGCCCCGGCGCCCCCAATGGGCACACTGCCCGAAGAGTTCATTGCCACGATCGTGGAGTTCCAGCGCTGGGACGGCTACCGGCGAGCGCAGAACGCGCAGAAGGCCAAAGACGTCTTTGCCAGCCGCATGGACAGGCTGCCCCACGGCATGCGCCTGCAGTGAGCCATGCGCCTGCAGTGAGCGCGGCAGGCGGCCTTCTGCGCAGGCTGAGTGGGCTTACCGAGCGGGCCTATGCGCGGATGATGGCCAGTGCCGCTTCGACGAGTTCGTCAACCCGCTCCTGGTTGCCGGCTTCCACGTTGAGTCTGACAAGCGGCTCCGTATTGGATGTGCGCACATTGATCCAGAAGCCATCACCGTCGAGCGTGATTCCGTCCAGGCGATCAATTGTCACGGGGCCGAAGTCACCGCGCTGGCCGGCCTCAGCCACGGCCTCCAGCACCGCCTGCTGATCTTCGACGCGTGAATTGATTTCACCGCTCATGGGCCCGGGCGCGTAGTCAGCTGCCAGTTCGCTCAGCTGTTTGCCCGAAGCGTGCACGGCGGCGAGTACGTGTCCTGCTGCGAGCAGACCGGAGTCTGCCCCGAAGAAATCGCGGAAGTAGTAGTGAGCTGAGTGCTCGAACGCAAAGACAGCGTTGTTGGTGCGCATGGCCTGTTTGATGCCGGAATGCCCCACCGCAGTGCGCACGGGCGTTCCGCCGGCCTTTTCCACCCACTGCACTGAAGAACGCGATGTGAGCAGGTTGTGCAGCACAACGGGCTGTTCTTCCGCGCGGACGCGGCGGATTTCGTTGACGGCGGTCATCGCACCGATCGCGGATGCTGACACGGTGTCGCCGTTTTCATCCACAAAGAAGCAGCGGTCGGCATCGCCGTCGAAGGCCAGGCCGATGACAGGTTCGGCTGTTTCGGCACGCGCTGCGATGACAGCTTTCTGCAGGTCGACGAGGTTGGCGGGATCCAGCGGGTTGGCCGGGTGGTACGGGAAAGTGCCGTCGGGCTCCATGTACATGCCGCGCACCGTGATGTTCAGCGCCTCCAGCCCCGCCGCACTTCCGAACACCTGCGGAACCGTCAACCCGGCCATGCCGCTTCCGGCGTCGACGACAATCGTCAGCCCCTGGACCCGGTTTAAGCCGGTGAGGCTGCGGATGCGCTCGGCGAAGCCGCGGGCCGTGCGCTGCGCCAGCGCTTCATCGACGCCAAGCGGCGTATCAGCGGCTGCCGCAGAGTCGGCGGAGCCGGGGTCGTAGGAACATTCGGGGGCGGAGTCCAGCAGTTCGAGTGCTGTGCCCAGAAGGTCTTTCCGGGACACACCGGATGCTCCGGGTCCGCACACTTTGATTCCGTTGTATTCGGGCGGGTTGTGGCTGGCGGTCACCATGAGACCGGGCAGACCGTATTCGCCGGAAGCGAAGTACAGCTGATCGGTCGAGGCCATGCCGATGTTCTTCGGCTGCAGTCCCGCCTGCCGGCTGCCTGCCGCCAGCAGGCGCGCATAGCGCGGCGAGGTTTCCCGCATGTCGTGGGCGATGAGGATCTCCTCGCTGCCCCACTCGGCTTGTGCGGCGCGGGCAACAGCCCAGCCGAAGGCGAAGATGAACTCGTCAGTAAGCTCTTCGCCGACGAGCCCGCGTACGTCATAGGCGCCGACGGCCCGGCGTTCACGCGCAAAGCGAGTCATGTGTCCTCGATGATGGTCAGATGTCCGTGTTTGCGGCCTTCGGGCGCTTCGGGTTCGGCTTCGCGGACGGCATCTGCAATCGCCAGCAGATCATCGCGGGTTCGCTCGATGGGCGGGCCGTCGGTTTCCAAGCGGATGATCTGCCATTCCTGTGGCGGGGTGATCCGATCGGAGTGGGTTTCGCACAGGTCGTGGGCGCCGGGTTCAGGCTGTTGGGAAAGAGGACCGATGACAATGCACGCTTCGGAATGCACATAGGTGAGCGTGCGATTGGCCGGTTCAGAGCAGCCGATTTTGGAACAGGTGCGAAACACACAGGCAGTGTAGTACAGGCCGCTGCGCGTTTGAGCGGATACGCTGGCGCGGAAGGGAGGCCCCGTGTCCAGGCATCGTGATTTTCGCGGTTCGGCTCTGCCGCCGCACGCTCCGGGCGCAGTGACCCGCTGGGACCAGCTGCACAGGGCCGGGTCGGAGCTGCTGGCTGAGCTGCTCACTGCCCGAGGTGCCAATCCAGAAGACTACGAACTGCGGCTGTGCTGGGTGCCGCCGGCTGGCCAGCAGGGGCTGACCACGTCGATGGGCCTTGCGGCTCTCGCCTATGAGCGCACGGATACAAGCCCCGGCATCATCGAGGTCAACTACCTGCCGCTGCGCGCTTTGGCGCGCACTGCCCAGGAGAGGGGCCAGATCCTCGATGCGGAGCTGACGGAGCTGCTGGACCTCATGTTCGGCTGATGCCCACCCGAGGCAGCGGCCCGGAAACGGAAAAGGGGCGACGGCTGGCGCCTCGCCCCTTTTTCAGTCCGTGGAGTTCACACGACCTGCTTCTTCACACGACGTCGTTCGCGTTCTGACAGTCCGCCCCAAATTCCGAAACGCTCGTCGTTGGACAGCGCGTATTCGAGACATTCGGCGCGAACCTCGCAGGAAGCACACACCCTCTTAGCTTCGCGGGTGGAGCCGCCCTTTTCGGGGAAGAAAGCCTCGGGGTCCGTCTGGGCGCACAGCGCCTGGTCCTGCCAATCGAGACCGCCGTCGCCTTCTCCCAGGAGGAGAGCCAGCGGATTGATGCTGGAAATGCCGGCATCGGGTCCGCCGGAAATCGGCTTGAGCTCGGTAGGATCGACAGAGAGCGGATCCGGGACGAAAGACGGGGAGGAGTGCGCAGGGTCGACGAACCAGTCCTGAGCTGCACGCTCGGTGACACTGGGTGCCGGACGCTGCGGAGAACTCTTGTATTTGCGCGCTTCTGACACGTGCTTCCCCTTTCTACGACAGTCCTTGCGGGACGCGTCGTAGTTAAATTACACGTGTGTCATTCCCCTTTAGTCAAGTGGGGTCATGCTATTCAGCCCTCCCAGAACCCGACAATAGAACACGCGTTCCCACCCCACTGGCCACATGAACACAACATGTGGCCACCGACTACCCCGCACACCACAACCTGTGGGACTCGGGCCGATTTCTCATGATTTTTCCCATCCGCTGCACCCTTTCCCCTCCCGCCGGACAGCCTCGTGCTGAACAGATCGGGCCGGCGTCTCTTGACAGAAAGAACACTGTGCACCGATTCGGCGCACACGAACATCGGATGACATGATGAGCCCATGAAGATCACCGTTCTGCCCGTCACCGACGGACTCACCCACGTGCTCGCCGACGTCCGCCAGGCGGGGCTGCAGCATGCCGATACGGACTTGACGGTGATTGCCTCCACGCTCACCGACGTCACCGTCCACGGGCTGCGCTTCTGCCCCGACATCGATGCCTGCCTCATCCCGCCGGCATCGCCGGTTCCCGGTGGCGCAGCAGCCGAACTGGCCGCTTTTCGGGTAGACGCCGAGTGGTTCCGCATGAACGACCTCCAGCTGGCCGCGGCGGTCCTGCGCAGCCGGCTTATGGGGCTGGGCTACGGGCTGGCCGCGGTCACACAGGCCATGAGCAAGCGCTACGCACCGGATTTCACTCTGCTGCCGCTGACCGACACCGCTGTCGAAACGATGGTGGTCGTCCCGGGAACTCAGTCTGAGGAAGCGTGGCCGGCACGTCGCTACATCGCAGAGGGCCGCACGGACGCCACGCGCATTGCCCGCCCTGTATTCGACAGTGCCAAAGCCGCGCCTGGCGTACTCAAAGCAATCCGCGAAGCCGACGTCGTCATCTTCGCCGTCGACGAACGTCCCGAGTTCACGGCCGAACCAGCACTCCGCCTGCCGGGCATGATGGATGCTCTCACCGGCACCCGCGCCCAAGTTCTTACGGTCGGCGCCGACCGACTGGATGCGGAAACCCGCACCGGGCTCGGCGGCGAAAGAGCCGATGAGCGGCTTGCTGAACTCCTCGCAGAGGCCGCCTCGGCACGCCCGGACGACGGGCCGACCACGGTGTGGGGATGATGGCGCGAACATCGCTGGCCACGGCGTTTGGAATCGCCGCGGGCTTCCCGCAGAACCCCCTCGACACTGACCGCACGGCAGCTCTGATCGCCGCCGACATCGACAGGGCCCGAGTGGAAATCCGGGATGACGACATCATCGCCGTGCGCGCAGACTTCGTGTCAGCCTGCCAAGGACGCCTGCTGCCGGCCGACAGCCCTGACCTCGAAACAAGCGTTGCCGAAGCCACCCGCGCGCTCATAGCCTCGCGGACGTTCAACGGCACCCCCGTGCGCCTGACCTTCACCTCCAACGGCACCGTCGAATTCAACGGTGGGCACCGCGCAAAAGGGCAAACAGTCATCGCCCCGGTGCGCCACCCGCACCGGTGGGCAGCTGGGGCCGGCGCATGGCTGCGCTCCTATTTCTCGGCCGATATCGGAGTCGTCATCTTCCAGGACCTCCCCCACCCCTTCCGGCGGGGACAGCGAGCGGGAAGCCTCGCCTCGTACGGGGTTGTCGACCAGAGAACAGCTGACCACGCAGCCGCGACTGCGGCGCTCACTGCAGAAGACTCGACGCTTGCGATCATCCGCGCCCACAGCAGCAGCCCTGTCGTACCGGACGCGCCAACCGAACATCCCGCGGAAACCTTGGACGAAACAGGCGGGCTGGCCCCGTGGTTCCGCCTGGGCTGGGCAGAAGCGTGCCAGAGTGCGCTCGGTGCCCACCCGGAGGGCCTCCGGCCGATCTCCGGCACCCGCCACGACGACATCCTTGCCCACGTCAGCCGCGCAATAGCGACAGTGCGCTCAGGTCCCGCCCGCGTGCCCGGCGAAGACGGCTGGCGCTTTGTGCCCATGGGCTCCGGCGCTCGCGTGCTCATCGAACCGGCAACGCAGACCACAGTGGAAGACCCTCGCGCGGCCATCGGCTTGGGTGCTCTTGTCGAACGCTTCAGTTCGGCGCTGTGGATTGAGGGCCTGCGCGCCGACGCTCACGTGCGCACCGACGGCAGCGGCGCCGACGTGCGGATCATCGTGCCCTGACCCGCCATCCAGACCAACCGAGGAGAACCGTGTTCGCATCGTTCATCGCCCAGCTTGCCGCCCGTTCCGAACCGGCCGTGCGCTGGTCCGGGCCTTCCGGAGACCTTGAGCTCACGGGCGCTGTGTTCGCCAACTGGATCTACAAGTCCACCGCTCTGTGGGAGGACTATGGGGCCTCGGGACTAGCCGTCATCACCGACGGCCACCTGCACTGGCGGGCGGCCGTCGGCATGCTCGCCGCGGCGGGCCTCGGTCTGCCGGTTTCGGTCCTCGAGGCCGATTCGCCAGCCCCCGATGGCGCTCACATGGCTCTTGTTCCCGCCGGCATGGAGCAGGCGAGCGCGGCTGTCGACGCCGATGAGGTCTTCGTCTACGCGACCGAACCGCTGGCACTGACCACCGACGTCCCTGGGGACTTCCTCGACTTCATCACCGAGGTCCGCTCCCTGCCGGACGTGCTTCCTCTCGCCTACACGCAGCAGCTGCGGCTGGACGTGAAGGGCAGGACGCTGAGTGTCCCGATTCCCGAAGAGCCGGGACCGGACGCTGTTCTGCCCGCCTTCCCCACTGACGAGGCGGAGCTCACCAACGCCCTGCGGGCTCTTCTGGGCGGGATTCTCACCTTGGGCTGAAAGCCCTGCAAAGCCAATGGGGTCGCGTGATAAATTCGCACCATGGACAAAGAAGTTTCATCACCCGCTGAAGCGGTTGCAGACATTTTTGACGGCGCCCGCATTGCCGTAGGCGGCTTTGGAGTCGTCGGAGTTCCCGAATACCTCATCCGCGCTCTGCGTGATCAGGGTGCAAAGAATCTCACCTGCGTTTCCAACAACGCGGGAACTGATGGCCGAGGCCTTGGCCTTCTGCTCGAAAGCAAGCAGATCAGCCGCATGATCGCCTCGTACGTCGGCGAAAACAAAGAGTTCGCCCGCCAGTACCTGTCCGGCGAGCTCACCGTGGAACTGACCCCGCAGGGCACTCTGGCAGAAAAGCTGCGCGCTGCCGGTGCTGGGATTCCGGCGTTCTACACCATTACGGGCGCCGGCACCCAGGTGGCCGAAGGCGGCATGCCGTGGCGCTATGACGCCGATGGCAACGTGGTCGAGTCTTCCCCCGCCAAGGAAGAACGGCAGTTCGACACCTTCGGCGAAGAGCAGACCTACGTACTCGAAGAATCCCTGCCGTGCGATTTCGCACTGGTCCGCGCGGCCAAGGGCGACCGCCACGGCAATCTCGTGTTCAACAAGTCAGCACAGAACTTCAATCCGCCGGCCGCGCAGGCCGGGCGCATCACAATCGCAGAAGTCGAAGAGCTCGTCGAACCGGGTGAAATCGCCCCGGCGGATGTTCACCTGCCGGGTGTGTACGTGCACCGGGTCGTGAAGCTCAGCCCAGAAGAAGCTGCTGACAAGCCCATCGAAAAGCTCACGGTGCAGGAGGACTGACATGGCACTTTCACGCAACCAGATGGCTGCCCGCGCCGCGCAGGAACTCGAAGACGGCAGCTACGTCAACCTCGGCATCGGCATGCCAACCCTCGTCCCGAACTATGTTTCCGACGACGTCCAGCTGGTGCTCCAGTCCGAAAACGGCCTCCTGGGCGTGGGCCCCTACCCCACCCGCGAAACGGTCGATCCGGACCTCATCAACGCCGGCAAGGAAACCGTCACCATGCGCCCGGGTGCAGCGTATTTCGACTCTGCGCAGAGCTTCGGCATGATTCGCGGCGGCAAGATCGATGCGGCCATTCTCGGTGCTATGCAGGTCGATGAGAAGGGCGACATCGCCAACTGGATGATCCCCGGAAAAATGGTCAAGGGCATGGGCGGAGCCATGGACTTGGTGCACGGCGCGAAATCCGTTTTCGTCATCATGGACCACGTGGCTCGCGACGGTTCGCCCAAGCTTCTTGAGAAGTGCGAACTTCCGCTGACCGGCAAGGGCGTTGTGCAGCGCATCATCACCGACCTCGCCGTCATCGACGTCACCCCGGAGGGCTTCACGCTCGTTGAGCGCGCACCCGGTGTCACCGTCGAGGAGATCGTCGACAAGACGCAGGCGAAGCTGATCGTCGACGGCGATGTTCCCGAAATGCAGGTTGCCGACGTCTGATCCTGCCGGGATACCCGTCAACCACAGAAACACCCGTCAGCCTTGCTGCTGACGGGTGTTTTGCTGCTGGTGGGTGTTTGCGAGACAAGTGAGAGGGGCGGTCATCTGACCGCCCCTCTCACTTGTCTGCGCCTGCTGGCTGAAGCAGCCAGCCGGTGTGTCAGCGACCGAGGCCGCCGACGAACAGGGCTCCCTGGCCGTTGAACGTGGGAGGGGCTTCGTCAGCGCCGATGAAGTAGGCGTCACCCGGGTTCAGCTGCTGGGTGCCGTGGTCGGTGCTCACCTGGAACTCACCCGAGGTGCACAGGGCGATCGTGGGAGCGTCCTTGCCGAGCTGGAGGTTGTCAGCACAGCTGATGACCTGCATTCCGAAGTCGCGGCATCCGGTGTCGAGCAGGCCGCTGTCATCAGGGTGCTGGATGTGGGGCTTCTGCACTTCGAAGCGCACCAGGCGCTGCAGTTCGGGAATATCGATGTGCTTGCTGGTCAGGCCACCGCGAACGACGTTGTCAGACGAGGCCATGATTTCAACGCCCAGACCGCGCAGGTAGGCGTGCGGAATGCCGGCCTTCATGGCAAGAGCCTGGCCCGGGAGCATGCGGACCATGTTGAGCATGAGCGCAACGAGAGCGCCCGCGTCGTTCGGGAAGTCACCGTTGGTCATCCGCAGGATGTGGATCGGATCGATATCGCATCCGATGCGCGAATCGCAGTCTGGTGCAGCCTCAGGGATATCGGCGGCGGCCAGACGGTCGGCAACCGCACCGAAGTTGGGAGTATCCAGCAGGAGGTTCATGGAGTCCTGCAGCGGGTTGTCCCCCGCCAGGACCTCACGCCACGTGAGCAGTGCCGCGTGGGTGCCCGGCACCTCGGCAGCCAGCAGACGGTCAACGGTGGCCGCAATCGCGTGAGGCTCGCGGAAACCCGTGAGTGCATCAAACGGCGACAGGGCGTAGATGAGTTCGGGCTTGTGCCACGCGTCGCGGTAGTTGCGGTGCGGTGCATCGATGGGAATGCCGGCGGCGTTTTCGCGGGCAAAGCCTTCACGGGCCTGTTCGAGGTCCGGGTGCACCTGAATCGACAGCGCCTTGTCCGCTGCGAGAAGTTTCACGAGGAAGGGCAGACGCGGGCCGAAGGTTTCAACCGTTTCTTCGCCAAGAACAGCGGCGGGGCTTTCGGCAACAACGTCAGACAGGGTGCGCGGAAGAACTGCAATTCCGTAGGCCTGTTCCGATGCGGGGGCGGACCAGACGACCTTTGAGGGCCTGGCTTCGTGCGCTCCGAACCACATTTCGGCAATGGGTTCGCCAGTGGGAGCCTGTTCGAGAAGGGCGGGAATGGCGGTGGTCGAACCCCAGGCGTAGTTGGCCGGCGAGCCTTGTAGCTTCAACATCGTCTCCTTGCAACCTTAGCGTCCGGCTACCGTAGGAGTCCACTGTGAACGCTATGGCCGCAGAAGGCGACATCAAGGTGAAGAGGAGGTTACATTCACCGAAATCACTTGGGAACCGAGCAGATGGAGCTCGCCTTGGGCTTCTTTTCAGCCGCGTGCGCCGGTGCGGGCGCGAACAGCCCCGCTGATGCCTGCTTGTCCTCTTGCTTGGACTTCTCGATTCCCTCTTGGACCAGCTTCTTGGTCACTGTGAAGTCCGGATGGGAAGGTGTGACCTGCGGCGGGGTGAGCTCAACCGAGAGCATCTTCTGCGATTTCGCCTTCATGCCCAGGTTGATGAAGTCGTCGGCCTGCCGCTGCGGAACGTCGGTTGAAATGACATCCGGTGCGGCCGCGGCGAGTTTCGTAAAGCGCGTCATAAGGGTCGCCGGATCCATCTGCCGCAGCATGGCTTCCTGCACGCAGCGCTGGCGGACCATGCGCTCGTAGTCAGAGGAGAATTCGCGGGAACGGCCGTACCACAGGGCTGTGCGACCATCCATTTTGATGTTCTGCCCCGGTTCAATCCATTCCTTCGGCGGATAGTGCTTGCCGGTGGCCGGGTTGATGGGCCTCGAGATGGGCACGCGCACTTCCGAATTCAGCCGAATGCCGCCCATGGCGTCAATGAGCTGTTCGAAGCCCTTGAGGTCGATCATCGCGTAGAACTGGATGTCGAGGCCAGTCACGCCTTCGAGGGCTTCAACCGTGCCCTGCACTCCAGCGGGAACATCGCCCTCGTATTCGTCGGCGTGTTTTTCCGCTTCCTGATAGACGGCGTTGATGAGGCAGTCATTGCCGCAGTTGTAGCCCTGCGGGAAGTGCTTGTGCATGGGCGAAGACTTGGGGAACGGCACGTTCTGGGTGTTGCGGGGAATGCCGATGACAACCGATTTTCCGGTTTTGGCGTCCATCGACACAACCGTGAGGCTGTCGGGGCGGATGCCCTCGCGGCCCTTGCCCGCGTCAGAGCCGAGCAGAGCCACGTTGTACCGGCCCTCGACCGGCTTCTTGAGCTTGCCGGAAGCGAACAGCTGAGACATGAGCGAACGCTGCGCGTTGACCGTCACGCCGCCCCACGCGGTGCCCAGGCCCACGATGAGGGCGGCAGCCAGACCTACAGCCAAGAACTTCGGCCGGGTCTTCTTGCTGAGGCTGACGACCTTCACGCGCCGCATGGTGTCCAGCAGACACACAACCCAGTTGATGCCGGCGGCAAGCACCACGAGCAGAACGACGATCAACAGAAAGGGATCGGTGCCGACGGTCAACAGGAAGCTGCGTTTGATAAGCGTAATGATGACGGCCGCCAGCACCAGCACCCAGGTGCCGAGTGTGATGCCCAGCGCCGTCCGGGTGAACTTCCGCGGGGCGCCGAGCACACTCTGCACGGAACCCGGCATGAGCGCAGAGCACAGCAGCAGCCACCACCCGCGGCGATCCCGGACATACTGCGGGCTTCGCTTGGGGTTGCGGATGGGGTCTGCGTACTGCAGCTGCCTGCGCTGGCTCATGCGGGTGTCGTCTTTCAGCCGAGCAGCTTACGTCCCATGACCAGACGCTGGATCTGGTTGGTGCCTTCGTAGATCTGGGTGATCTTCGCATCGCGCATCATGCGCTCAACCGGGTGGTCGACAACGTAGCCGGCACCGCCGAGCAGCTGCACCGCATCGGTGGTGATCTCCATGGCGACATCGGAAGCGAAGGCCTTGGCGGCTGCGCCGAAGAAGCCGAGGTCGTCGTCATCGCGCTCCGACTTCGCGGCTGCCGCGTAGGTCAGCTGGCGGGCGGCTTCAAGCTTCATGCCCATGTCCGCGACCATGAACTGCACAGCCTGGAAGTCGGACACGGACTTGCCGAACTGCTTGCGGTCCTTGACGTAGTCGATCGCGTAGTCGAGCGCACCCTGGGCAACACCGACGGCCTGCGCGGCAATCGTCACACGGGTGTGGTCGAGGGTGCGCAGGGCGATCTTGAGACCTTCGCCTTCATTGCCGATGATGCGGTCGCCGGGGATGCGGCAGTCTTCGAAGAACAGTTCGCGGGTGGGGCTGCCCTTGATGCCGAGCTTGCGCTCCTTTTCGCCGAAGGTGAAGCCCTCGTCGTCTTTTTCCACCACGAATGCGGTGATGTTGCGGCCGCGGGGACCATCCGGGTCGGTGACGGCCATAACGGTGTAGAAGTCAGAAACACCTGCATTGGTGATCCAGGTCTTGACGCCGTTGAGCACCCAGTCGTCGCCGTCGCGCTTAGCGCGGGTCTTCATGCTGGCGGTATCGGAGCCTGCTTCGCGTTCGGACAGGCCGTAGGAGAATCCGCGGCCCTGCGCCAGCTGCGACAGGTACTTCTGCTTGATCTCTTCGCCGCCGCCGAGGATGACCGGCATGGAGCCGAGCTTGTTGACGGCGGGGATGAGGGACGACGACATGCAGCCGCGGGCCACCTCTTCGATCACGATGCAGGTTGCCAGGGCGTCTGCACCCACACCGCCGTATTCCTCGGCCACGTGCGGGGCGAAGAAGTCGGTGGCCACGAGAGCATCGTGTGCTTCCTGCGGGTAGCGCGCCTCAGCGTCGACTTCGGCTGCGGCGGGGACGATTTTGTCTTCGACGATCGAGCGCACCGCGGCGCGGATCTCTTCGTGCTCTTCGGTCAGCTTGTAGACATCGAACATTGGTTTCCCTTTCAGCTGTGCTCTTCGAGCCGGCGCTTGAGCGCTCGGCCCTTCTCTTCAGCGGCACGCCCCAGTTCGAGGCGGTAGTCGTCAAGGCGACCGCGCAGAGCCGCCGACTCGTCGTCCCGTCCGGCGCCGATGATCCTGGCGGCCAGCAGTCCCGCGTTCTTCGCTCCGCCGATCGACACGGTCGCCACCGGCACACCGGCGGGCATCTGGACGATCGACAGGAGTGAGTCCATGCCGTCGAGGTGTTTCAGGGGCACCGGAACGCCGATCACCGGCAGGGACGTGACCGAGGCGATCATCCCGGGAAGGTGGGCGGCACCTCCGGCACCGGCGATGATGACGGAATACCCCGCCTCGTCAGCACGGGCACCCCATTCGATCATGTCGTGGGGCATGCGGTGGGCGGAAACGACTTCCGCCGTAAACTCAATGCCCAGTTCCTCCAGGACATCCGCGGCGGCGCTCATGGTGGGCCAGTCCGAGTCGGACCCCATGACGATGCCGACTTTCGGCTTGGTGCTCATGTCTGCGTCCTCCCTCAGGGCAGGTCAGGGTGCGGGTTGGTGTCAGTTCCGGCAATGAAGTGCGCCGCGTGGCGGGCGCGTGCCAGAACCGATTCGACGTTGTCACCGCTGATGTTGACGTGTCCGAGCTTACGACCGGGACGTACACCCTTGCCGTACATGTGGACCTTGACCTGCGGGTCGTGAGCCAAAACGTGCAGATAGGCCCGGTAGAGGTCTTCGCGGTCGGCACCGAGGACATTCGCCATGACCGTCACGGGTGCTTTCGGGACCGGGTCACCCAGCGGGAGATCGAGGATGGCCCGCAGGTGCTGTTCGAACTGGGTCGTGATTGAGCCGTCCTGTGTCCAATGGCCCGTATTGTGCGGGCGCATGGCCAGTTCGTTGACCATGTAGCCGTCAGCGGTTTCGAACATCTCCATCGCCATCACACCGGTCACGCCGAGCGATTCGGCGACCGTGAGCACATCAGCGGTGATTGCCTGGGCCTTCGCGGGATCGAGGTCGGGAGCGGGTGCGACGGCCTCAGTGCAGATGCCGCCTTCCTGCAGGGTTGCCACAACCGGCCACACGGCGGTCTGGCCCATGGGCGAACGGCCGACCATGACGGACAGTTCGCGGGTGAAGTCAACGGCCTCTTCGGCCAGCAGCGGACCCTTGCCGAACCAGTCGGCGGCTTCGTCGGCGCTGTTGATGAGCTTGACCCCGTGGCCGTCATAGCCGCCGCGGGGCGTTTTCACGATGATTGGCCAGCCGATCTCATCGCCGAAGGCCTGCAGGGAATCAGTGTCTGTTACTTCGCGCCACGTGGGGTTGGGCAGGCCGAGTTCGTCCATTTTGGCGCGCATCTTGAGCTTGTCCTGCGCGTAGACGAGCGCGTGAGGGCCGGGGTGGACGCTGTGACCGGCTGCCACAAGGGCTTCGAGGTGCTCAGTCGGCACGTGCTCGTGGTCGAAGGTGATGACGTCGACCGTTTCAGCAAACGCGCGCAGCGTGTCGAAGTCCTTGTAGTCCCCGACGGTCACCTGAGAGGAAACCTGCGCGGCAGAAGACCCTTCTGCCTCCGACAGAACATGAAAAGCAACACCGAGCGCTTCGGCAGCCGGCGCCATCATGCGCGCCAGCTGACCGCCGCCGATTACACCAATACGTGGAAAAGACACGCCCTCACTCTAGCGCCCGCCACCCGACCAAGCCCTGAGTGACTCGCACCCAGTGTCGACCAACCCGCAGTGGGTGCAGCCTGCCTATAGTGGGCGCGTGGGCAAGAAGAGACGCGAACTCGTCAAAATCGGCCGCTTCACGGTGGTCGGGACTGTCGCATTCTTCGTCGACGTCAGCGTTTTCAACCTGCTCATGCTGACTGTCCTGCAGGGCCACCCCGTGTGGTCGAAGACCGTGGCGGTTCTGTGTGCAACAGCTGTTTCATGGATCGGGTCGCGGCGCTGGACCTTTGCCGACCAGGAGTCGCGCTACCGGCCCGCTTTTGAGGGCATCCTGTTCTTCACCGTCAATGCCGCGGGGATGGGCATCGCGCTTCTCACCCTCTGGGTCTCCCACGATGTTCTGGGCTTCACATCGCTGCTGGCCGACAACATATCCGGCAATGTCATCGGACTGCTGCTGGGCAACATCATGCGGTACTTCGCCTACCGATCCTGGCTGTACCGCGGAAAGTCGCACAGGCGCGAGGTCCTGGCAGGCACCTCGTCAGATTTCGGTAACCCGGCACCTGCCCCAGAATCAGACTCAGCCCAAAAAGCAGACTCAGCCGTGCAGAACGAGCAGCGGGATGGTGAGCTCGGCTGAGCTCACTCCCCCGTGGTGGCCCAGCAGGCTCAGAGCCGAAGGCGAATCATTGCGCGAATCGACAATGGCGGTTGTTTCGTCACACACCACCACGAGGTCGCCGATGCGGGCGCGGAAGGCATCGGCGACTTCCCCGAACCAGCCTTCGCGGATGGCTTCGTCACGGGTCATGACGCGTCCCCTGCCGGTCAGCTGAGCGCGGAGGGCTTCCGCGGTGTCGTCGCGAGCGCCGTCGCGGGTGTAGAGGTGTGCCGCCCGGGGCTCTCCCCCGACGGCTGTCAGTCCCGCCGCCAGCTCAGGGTGTTCTGCCAGGTCAATGCGGTTGTCGTGGGCGACATCGACCATGCCGTGATCGGCGGTGATGATCATCGTCATGTCCGGCCCGAGCGCTGCCGCGAGGCTGCTGAGCATCTGGTCGACCTGTTCGAGCTGTTCGATCCACTGGTCGGAGTTCCAGCCGGCCTGGTGTCCGGTTTTGTCGAGTTTGCCCCAGTAGAAGTAGACGAGCCGGCGGCCGGGAGCGCGCATTTCTCCGTGTGCGTGACGCACCCGCTGCTCCCAGGAGTCAGAGCCGCGGAAGCGACCCCCGCGCAGGGTTGCCGCATTGAGTCCGCCGCGGCTGAACTTCGGTTCGCCCAGCTGCACGACGTCAAGACCGGCGGCGGTCAGCCTCTCGAACAGCGTGGTGTCCGGCACCCACCGGCTGGGGTCGACTTCGTTCGAACCCGTCAGCTGATTGAACACCTCTCCGCTTTCGGGGTCGAGGAGTTTGTAGCCCATGATTCCGTGCCCACCGGGCAGCATTCCCGTACCGAGCGAGGACAGCGAGTTCGCGGTGGTTGACGGAAAGCCCGCACTGCCGGCCCGCAGGTGCTGGCCGACGGAACGCAGGAACGGCGTGTAGGCCTTCCGGGCGCGCAGCAGTTCAAGCCCCATACCGTCGATGAGCACGACAACCACAACGCGAGCTTCGGCCGCACTGCCGCTGAGAATCTTCTCGGTGCGCAGTCGCTGATCGGCTGACAGCACACCCTGGGCATCGAGTGCGGCGGCCGCTGCCGGAACGATGTCCGACAGCAGCGGGCTGTTCGCGTAGTCCGGCGGCTGAAACTGGTGTGTCACGCTGGGCTTTCTGACGTTGCGTACGGGATTTCTCTGACGAGGCGGAGGCCCGGTTCCGCACTGCCGTGCGGCCTGGGCGGGACGTTGGGTTTATCGACGCTGGGTGCGGGCGGCGTGGATAACCCGGCGCAGTGTGTTCGCGAAGCTGACGGTCGCATCGACGGCCTGCTGGCCTTCGGCCTGGGCGGATACGCGCAGGGCGACGTCTTCGCTGAACGTGCCGCCGCTGAAACCGTGGTCGACGTCGCAGTCGGGGTTGCCGCAGTTTTCGGGGAACACTTCCAGGCGACTGCGCGCACCCCACGACATGACGAGCTGCACTTCGACCGGGCCCACGCCGGGACGGTAGTGAGCGGGGTCAGCGTAGGTGGCGAAGATTGCCGGGGCCGCGAGCTTGTCGAGTTCCACTTCTTCTGTGCTGCACAGGGCACGCGGTTCGCTCCACCCCGGTTCGGGATGTGGTTCGTCGTCAACGCGCGCAAGCACCAGTCGGGTGGGGGTGAGCACGAAAACGCTCACCAACCGGTGGATGGTGTCGAGGTCCATGTGCGTGTCGGTGTAGACCAGGTGGTCGAGCACGGGTTCGTCCAGCAGGGCTTCCGCTATTGCGGTCGCTGCTATCTGCGGGTAGTAGCCGGCGTCTTGGATGTCGGCGATGAGTCGCTGTGGAAGGTCCATTGCACCATTGTCTACTGCCGCCCGCGCGTAGGGCTAGGCGGGAGGCCCCGCGGGGCATAAGCTGGGTGGTATGAGCGCCTATCCACAGTCTTGGGAAGCCGACGTTGTCCTCCGCGATGGTGCGACGGCGCGTCTGCGCCCCATTCTTCAAAGTGATGCCGACGGTGTGCAGGCTATGCACTCGAAGCAGTCAGCTGAATCCATCTACATGCGGTTCTTCGCCCCGATCAAGCAGATCCCGGAAAAGGACCTCGAGCGGTTCGTCAATGTCGACTACCGCGACCGCGTTGCCTTTGTCATGACGATCCGCGACGAGATCATCGGCATCGGCCGCTACGACCGGCTGGATGAGAACTCTGCCGAGGTGGCGTTCAACATTGCGGATGCGCACCAGGGCCGCGGCATCGGCTCAATTCTTCTGGAGCACCTGGCCGCTGCGGCCCGCGAAATGGGCATTGACCGTTTTGTTGCCGAGGTTCTGCCGCAGAACCGCCCTATGCTGCAGGTGTTCGCCGCCGCCGGCTACGAGGTCACCCGCGAATTCGATGACGGGGTTGTGGCTGTTGCTTTCGACATCGACCCCACGGAGAAGTCCCGGCAGGTGCTGGCATCGCGTGAGCATCGTGCTGAGGCCCTGTCGGTGCGCGGCATTCTGCACCCCGAATCGATTGTTGTATTCGGGGCTTCGCGCAGCCGTGCGTCGATCGGCAATCTGCTGCTGCGCAATCTGACCGCCGGCGGCTTCCGGGGTCGGCTCAACATCGTTCACCCGGAGGCTTCCGAGGTTGCGGGCCTGCCCACCGTGTCGAGCTTGGATCAGATTGAGGGCGACATCGACGTCGCCGTCATCGCGGTCCCTGCTGTCTCTGTCCCCCAGGTTGTCCGCGACTGCGCGGAACGAGGCGTCAAGGGCGTTGTCGTGGTCTCCTCTGGTTTTGCGGAGACTTCCGAAGAGGGTGCGCGACTGCAGGAGCAGGTGCTCACCACCGCCCGCACGTGGGGCATGCGCCTGATCGGCCCAAACTCCTTTGGTGTTCTCAACTCTGACCCCGAAGTTGATCTCAACGCTTCACTGTCGCCGTTCCTGCCCGATCCCGGCCACGTGGGCGTGTTCAGCCAGTCGGGTGCTCTGGGCACGGCAATGCTGGCGGCTGCCCGCGAGCGCGGCATCGGCATTTCGACTTTTGTGTCTGCCGGCAACCGTGCGGACCTGTCGGGCAACGACATGATGCAGTACTGGCAGGAAGACCCCGCCACGAACGTCGTGTGCCTGTACCTCGAATCGATCGGCAATCCGCGAAAGTTCTCGCGTATTGCCCGCAGGGTCACCCGCAATAAGCCCGTCATCGTCATCAAGTCCGATCTCACCGGAGGTGAGCTCCCGCCGGGTCACGCGGTGCGCGTGTCGTCCCTGTCTGCCAGCGCCATGGATCAGGTTCTTGCGCAGGCGGGTGTTATTCGCGCCCGCTCGGTCAGCCAGATGTATGACATTGCGCAGGTGTTCGACACGCAGCCGCTGCCGGACGGCAAGCGCGTGGGCATTGTGGGCAACTCCGCGGCCCTGTCAACACTTGTCGAACAGTGTGTGCGCGCAGAAGGGCTGAAGCTCGGCACCGCCCCGGTGTCCATGCACCCGGAGGCCACGGTCGATGACTTCGAAGCTCAGCTGCGGCAGGGGTACGCCAACCCGCACGTGCATTCGGTTGTCGTCATCATCACGCCCTCCCCCAGTGTTTCGTCATCCCAGATGGCGCAGGCCATTGCGGATGCAGCAGCCCAGTCGGGCAAAACCACGGTCGCGTGCTTCCTCGGGGTGTACGGCAAGGACGAAATGCTCACGTCCTACACCCGGTCTGCCGACGGCGAGCGCACCAAGCACGTCGTCCCGTCCTACGGCGGTCCCGAAGCTGCCGTGTGGGCGCTCGCGCGGGCAACCGAGTACGCGGTGTACAAGAAGTCCGATCACGGCCACTACCCGATCTTCACGGACCTGAAGGTTCGCGAGGCTCGCCGGATCATCGAAAGCAGCCTGGCGGAAGCCGATTCGCCCAGGGTGACCATGACTGATGAGGCCGCGCACGCTCTTCTGGGCGCCTACGGCATCGACGTGCTGCCCTATATCTCCACGTCCACTGTCGAAGAGGCCAAGGCGGCCGCCGCGAAGATCGGCTATCCGGTAGCGCTGAAGGCTGTCCACAGGAAGCTGCGCCACCGCTTTGAGTTCGGCGGGGTGCGCCTTGCCATTCAGAACGAGGCGGAGCTCGTGGGCGACTGGAACGGCATCGCCGAGGTCATCGCGCAGTCGCTCGATGACGATGACGACCGCCGCATCGACGTGCAGGCGATGGCGCCGGCGGGTGTCGGGTGCGTCATCCGCGCCGGTGAGGACCCGCTGCTGGGGCCCATGGTGTCGTTCTCCATTGCCGGTGACTCCACCGAGCTGCTGGACGATGTTGCCCACCGGGTCGCTCCCCTGACCGACCTCGATGCCCGCAACATGGTGCGCACTCCGGGAGCCTCACCTCGTCTGTTCGGCTACAAGGGTCTGCCGGTGGCCAACGTCGAACCGGCCGAGGAGATCCTGTTGCGCCTGGCGGCGCTGGTTGACGAGTTCCCCGTCATCCGCAGCATTGAAATCCGCCCGATCATGATCACCACCGACAAGAGCTACCTCCTGTCGGCCCGCATTCAGCTGGCGGCTGATGCAGACCGCATGGATACTCTGCGCCGCAGGATGTGAACCGCTGACTGACTGACGCTTAAGCGCGCTCAGCCGACGCGGCGACCGTGAAATCAGCGGTTTCTGCCCTGCTGAGCGCTACACTGACCTCCTGATGGCACAGCCGCTGCACAAGGAGGAAGCCGCGTGACCGACGGTCAGATCGTCGATATCGATGTCACCCAGGAAATGGAGACGTCGTTCCTCGAATACGCGTACTCGGTCATCTACTCCCGCGCGCTGCCGGATGCTCGCGACGGCCTCAAACCCGTCCAGCGCCGCATTCTCTACCAAATGTCGGAAATGGGGCTGCGCCCCGACCGCCCCTACGTCAAGTCCTCGCGCATTGTCGGCGATGTCATGGGCAAGCTGCACCCGCACTCCGGCACCGCGATCTACGATGCCCTGGTGCGCATGGCCCAGTCCTTCGTCATGCGCGTCCCGCTTGTCGACGGCCACGGCAACTTCGGTTCGCTTGACGACGGCCCCGCGGCTCCCCGCTACACGGAGGCCAGGCTGGACCAGGCGGCCATGCATATGCTGCGCAACCTGGACGAAGACACCGTCAACACTGTGCCGAACTACGACGGTTCGCTCACTCAGCCCGAAGCTCTGCCCAGCGCACTGCCGAACCTGCTGGTCAACGGGGCCTCCGGCATTGCGGTCGGCATGGCCACCAACATGGCCCCGCACAATCCCGGCGAAGTCATCGCCGCCGCCCGCCACCTGATCTTCAACCCCGACGCAACCCTGGACGAGCTCATGCGCTACGTCCCGGGCCCAGACCTGCCGACAGGCGGCCGAATCATCGGCCTGTCCGGTGTGCGGGATGCCTACGAAACCGGCCGCGGCACCTTCCGCACTCGCGCAACCGTGAAGTTTGAGAACATCACGCCGCGTCGCCGTGGCATCACCGTGACCGAACTTCCCTACCTTGTGGGCCCCGAAAAGGTCATCGAGAAGATCAAGGACAACGTCCAGGCCAAAAAGCTGCAGGGCATCAGCTCGGTTGATGACTACTCTGACCGCAAGCACGGCCTGCGCCTGGTCATCGGCATCAAGTCCGGCTTCAACCCGGAAGCTGTTCTCGAAGAGCTGTACCGCCTGACCCCGATGGAAGACTCCTTCGGCATCAACAACGTCTGCCTGGTGGACGGCCGTCCCCGCACCCTGGGACTGAAGGCCCTGCTCGAAGTGTTCATTGCCCACCGGATCGACGTCATCCGCCGGCGCAGCGAATTCCGCCTGCAGAAAGCACTCGACCGCCTGCACCTGGTGGAGGGTCTGCTGGTTGCGATCCTCGACATTGACGAAGTTGTGCAGCTGATCCGCTCCTCTGACGATGCCGCACAGGCGCGCACCCGGCTGATGGACGTCTTCGACCTCTCCGAAATCCAGGCGACCTACATCCTCGACCTGCAGCTGCGCCGCCTGACGAAGTTCTCCCGCATTGAACTCGAAGCTGAGCGCGACGAACTGCAGGCCACGATCGAAGACCTGCGGGAGATCCTCGGCGATGAACACCGTCTGAAGACCCTCGTGTCGGATGAGCTCGAAGAGACCGCGGAGGCTCTTGACACCGGCCGCCGCACGGTGCTCGTTGAGGGCAGCCTCAAGGAGATCAAGGCCGCCGGCCGCAAGAAGGGCAAGAACCTGCAGGTGGCCGACGAACCCTGCTGGGTGCTCATGTCCACCACCGGGAAGATCGCCCGGACGGCAACAGCCGGCGAACTGTCAGCCACCGGCCGCAGGGCTGCCAACGACGCTCTCATCGCGCAGATCCCCTCGAGCACCCGCGGATCCCTGGGTGCTCTGACGAACAAGGGGCGGGTCCACAAGATCGACATCATCAACCTGCCGTCCCTGCCGGACCAGGCCACCCGCCCCGTGCTCTCCGGCGGGGTGAAGATCACCGACTTCATCGAACTCGAACGCGGAGAACAGGTCATCACCCTTATCGACCCCACTGCCGAGGTGGTGCTCGGCACACGCTTGGGCGTGGTCAAACGCGTTGCCGCAGGTGAGATCCCGAACAACCGCGACGTGTGGGACATCATTGCGCTCAAGGGCAAAGACACCGTCGTGGGCGCCGGCCAGCTGCCCAACCTCGATGACGGATCTGCCGTGTTCATCACCCAGGCGGGCAATCTGCTCACCTTCACCCTCGACGGTGTTCGCGCACAGGGGCCCGGTGCTGGCGGTGTCGCCGGCATTCGCCTGCCGAAGGACATCGAGGTCATCAGCTTCAGCGTTGTCGACCCAGCCGTGGAAAACCGGGTTGTGACGATTGCCAAGGGCGTGAACTTCAACGGCGAGGAAACCGAATCCGTCAAGGTCTCCCTGCTGTCGGACTTCCCCACCAAGGGACGTGCCACCGCGGGTATGCGCAGCCACCGCTTCCTCAAGGACGAAACCGAGCTCGTAACAGCCTTTGCCGGACCCAACCCGCAGGCGGCCGCCAAGACCGGCGGTGCACGCGCGCTGCCGGACGAACTGTCTCGCCGCGACGGTTCGGGCGCTCCCGTTGAAGGCCGGATCGATGCGATCGGCACCTTGCCGCGCACCGGCATTGCCGCAGACCCAGCGGCAGCCGACGGCACCTCGGCAGAGGGAACCGCACCCTCCAGTGGTGGAGAAGCCGCGAAGAGCGGTGCCAAGAGCACAGCCAAGGGCGCTGCAGGCGCACCTGATTTCAGCGACGACGACCGCTACGCGCAGATCGGCCGGGACAAGGATGACGACAGCGGCGTCATTGTGTCCCACGACGACGAACAGCTGTTCTGACCGGCGCACTGCTCTGACAGGGCACGCTCAGCCGACCGTCAAAGCTCGATCTCAGGGTTCGACGTCGACGACCATGCGCGGTGCCTGACCGCGGTGCATGTCGACGATCGTAATATCGCCCAGTCCCTGCAGGCTCACGGTGCGACGATTGGAGAACTCATAGGCCTCCGTCTGCGCAATGACGGACGAGGTTTCCCAGTCGGTGGTGACCGTTCCGGGTTCGCCGATTGAAGTCAGGCGGGCTGCCAGGTTGACGGTCGAACCGAAGATGTCGCCCAGGCGGGACAGGACCTTGCCCCACGAAAAGCCCACGCGGGCTTTCGGCAGATCAGGATCTTCGGTGATGCGCTCCATGAGCCGCACTGAGATCTCGGCACCCGAACGCGGAGTTTCGGCGGCGAAGAACACTTCGTCGCCAACGGTTTTGATGACGCGGCCGCCGCCGGCGGTCACGATGTTGTAGCACAGGGTTTGGAAGCGCTTGACCAGGCTGGCAAGCTGCCTGGGCTCCATCTGCTGCGATAGTCGGGTAAACGACACGAGGTCGACAAAGCCGATTCCGCGGGCAAGCGGCATGGCTGAATCATAGAAACCTGGCTGGCCGGCGTTCTTGCCGCCGGGACCGGCGTCGTCGCCCAGGTTCACGTTGAGCCGGCCGAAGACGTTGGCCATGTTGTGCTTCCACGCGTACAGCATGACCTTTTCCAGCGACGGCAGGATCTGCTCAAACAGGCTCAGCGCAACCGCACGCGCCTGACGCTCGTCCAGCTGGCGTGATTCAGCGAGGTATTCGACAACCGTCTCCATCTGCCACACCACCAGACGGTCGGTGGTCTGGCCGATGGCGCGAGCGAGCGCCACCGCGGTCTCTTCGTCCACCATGTTGCGCGCCACAAGATCAGCCATTTCGGCCAGCGCATTGACATCGCGAATCGTGAAGGCGGGTGTGCCCTCTTCTGCGATTGGCAGGCCGAGGGCTCGCCAGAACTTCTTGGCAGACACACTGGACACGCCCGCAAGCTGGGCTACTTCGCGTCTGGTCAGGACCCGTTTGCCGCCCAGCAGCTGTTCTTCCAGCAGCGATGCCGCCGCGCGCAGTCGCTGTATGCGCTGCTCGATGAGCTCCGGGTTGTCCAAAAGGTCCGGTACCGCTTCTGTCGGCGGGTTGGGGTCGTCCGCCAGTCCTTGCGAAAACTCCAGGCGGTCGCGCAGTTCAGAGACGCTGGAGTCATCGGAAGACCGCGCGTTGGCGCGTGCGCGCTCTTCCTGGAAGCTCGAACTGAACTCTTCGGAGGTTTCGGCAATCCGCTGGATTTCGGTTGTTGCCGTAGCGTCGCGGTTCCACGGTGCGTCCGGACGTGAGAAAACGGTGTGCTCGTTGATCTGCGGCAGAGCTCGAGTGCGCGGATCAGGTTCGGTCACAGCAGCCTCGCGTGTATGACATCCCCGGCGGTGACGGTCTGCAGGCCCTCAGCGGTTTCAATGACGAGTCCGCCGTGTGCATCAAGCCCCACTGCCCGCGCGGTGAGGGGTTCCTGGCCGGGCAGTTCAACCCGAACGTCGCGGCCAATGGTGGCCATGGAGTCAGCCATGTCGGCACAGAATTCTGCTGTTCCGACCGCCGGACGGCGGAACGCCAAGTCCAGGGCCTCGCGCAGTCGGCTGACAACAGCGGCCAGGAGCGCTTCGCGGCTGAACTCGAAGCCCTCAACGAGCAGCGACGTGGCGGTCTCAACCGGAAGGTCGTCCTGTGCGAGGTGCACATTGATGCCGGTGCCGATGACGACTGTCTTTTCGCCGTCAGCTCCGATGACAATCCGAGTGAGGATGCCGACGAGCTTGCGGTCGCGGATGAGGACGTCGTTGGGCCACTTGAGTTCGGCCGGAACCCCCTCGGCGCGCAGAGCGTCAACAACAGCGCGGCCCGTGATGAGCGGAATCCAGCCGAGGTCGTCCGCGGCGACTGTCGACGGCACTGGAACGGCAATGGAAAAGGTCAGGCACGTGTTCGGAGGTGTCGTCCACGTGCGCGACAGGCGGCCGCGGCCGGCCTGCTGATGATCCGTGCCGATAATGCTGAAGGGTGCCGCGCTTCCGCTTTCTACGGCTGCAACGAGGTCGTCGTTGGTCGAGCCGGTTTTCTCCGACCACTCGATGTCCGGCTGAGGCAACCGGCTTTCCAGGCTCCAGGCTTCACTGAAGCGGCTGAGGTCAAAAGGAGAAACGCAATCATGCACTACATCACTGTAGGCTGTTTTATCGGCCGGACACAACACCGGCCCACCGTGTGAGAATCACCGCTAGTCTAGTGACATGAGTCCTTCTACCGCACCGCAGACGACAGCGCAGCGGTTGGCCGCTTTCATTGAGCGCCGCCGTAACGCGCACACTCCCGATCCCCAGGCTGCTGAACGCCAGCACAACCGCGGCAAGCAGACCGCCCGCGAACGCATTGCGGAACTCCTCGACCCCGGCTCTTTCCAGGAGATCGACGAGTTCGTCCGCCACCACAGCCACCAGTTCGGCATGGAGAAGAAGCGTCCCGACGGCGACGGCGTGGTCTGCGGTCTGGGCACAATCGACGGCCGCACCGTTGCGGTCTTCGCCCACGACTTCACTGTGCTCGGCGGTTCGCTTGCCGAAGCCAACGGCCGCAAGATCGTCAAGGTGCAGAAACTCGCGCTGAAGATCGGCTGCCCCATCATCGGCATCAACGACTCCGGCGGTGCCCGCATTCAGGAGGGTGTCGGATCGATCGCCCTGTTCGCCGAAATCTTCCACTGGAACGTCAAGTCCTCCGGTGTGATCCCGCAGATCAGCCTCATCATGGGCCCCTCGGCAGGCGGTGCCGTCTACTCCCCCGCTCTGACCGACTTCACGATCATGGTCGACGGCACCTCGCACATGTACATCACCGGCCCTGACGTCATCAAGACCGTCACTGGTGAAAACGTCGGCCACGAAGAACTGGGCGGCGGGTACACCCACAACTCGGTGTCCGGCAACGCGCAGTACCTGGCGCAGGACGAAGAAGACGCACTGAACTATGTGCGCGACCTCCTGTCCTTCCTGCCGTCGAACAATATGGATCCCGTTCCGACGGTGCCGGCCCCGGCTGACCTTGAACTGACGGAAGCCGACAACGCGCTCAACACGATCGTGCCGGACTCCGCATCGCAGCCCTACGACATCCTGGATGTCGTCACGACGGTCCTCGACGACGGCGAGTTCCTCGAAACCAGCGAACTCTTCGCCCCGAACGTCGTCACCGGTTTCGGCCGCGTGGAAGGCGAAACGGTCGGCATCATTGCCAACCAGCCCATGCAGATGGCCGGCACGCTCGACATTGACGCATCAGAAAAGGCAGCCCGCTTTGTGCGCTTCCTCGACGCGTTCAACATTCCGATTCTGACCTTCGTCGACGTTCCAGGCTTCCTGCCCGGCACCGACCAGGAGTACAACGGCATCATCCGCCGCGGCGCAAAGCTCATCTACGCCTACGGTGAAGCGACCGTGCCGTGCCTGACGCTCATCACCCGCAAGGCCTACGGCGGCGCGTACTGCGTTATGGGCTCTAAGCAGCTCGGCGCTGACCTCAATCTGGCCTGGCCGTCGGCACAGATTGCCGTCATGGGCGCGCAGGGTGCTGCGAACATCGTCTACCGCCGCACACTGAAGGAAGCGGAAGCCGCGGGCGAAGACGTCGAGGCCAAGCGAGCCGAACTCGTCCAGGAATACGAAGACGCTCTGCTCAACCCCTACTTGGCTGCGGAAGAGGGCTACATCGACGCGGTCATCGCACCGTCTGAAACCCGCGAACGGATTGTCCGAGGCCTGCGCGCTCTGCGCAACAAGCACGTGCAGGCACCCGCCCGCAAACACGGAAACATCCCGCTGTGAGAGAAAAACCGAAGACCGGAACCCCGAAGGAGCAGCGCCTGGCGCGCTCGGCGGCATTCGCCGCCGTCATGGCGCTGCGCCACTCCTCCGGTGGAAACGAAAACACCAGCCAGTCGGGCACCGGCTACAGCAGCCCGGTTCGCCGCATGCGCGAACCGGCTGCTGGCACCTGGGCTCGGCGTCAGCGTCCCTGAGCGACTGAGCGCCGGCCAGCCCAGTAGACAAGCAGTCCGAACAACACGACAAACGTCGAAACGCCGAACATGCCCCGCTGACCCGCCACGGGTTCCAGCGCACCCAAAACGACGGAGCCGATTGCCGTTCCCAAATCGAGCATGATGAAGAACGTCGACACGACAACCCCGTAGCGGGCCGGCAGCGCATCGGCGACACACACGGCCTGCACTGCAGGAAGCAGGGTTCCAAAGCCTGCTCCCACGAGCGCACCCGCAACGACGATGGCCAACTCACCGTGCGCAAAGGTAAGCACCGTGAGTGATGCAGCGTAGATGAGGATGGCTGGGTAGATCACCCAGCCGTCCCCGTACTTGTCCTGCAGGCGGCCCACAAAGGAACGGCAGATGAGCATAGCGGCAGCGAGCGCAACAAAGAACCAGCCTGCCGCCTCGGACGCCCCTATAGCCTCCGCATAGGAGCCCAAAAAGGCCATGACGACCGAGTACACGAGACCGGCGAAGAACATCACAGAAGAGGTCTTCAACGTGTCCTTCTCAAGGAACGAACTCGGGGTCAGCCGCCATTTATCAGCTCGCTGTTCAGCACTTGGCGGGTTCTCCGGAAGAGTCAGCAGAAGCGACAGCAGCGAGGCGACGACGGCAATTGTCGCGCAGATGTAGAACAGCGGCTGGTAGCCGTGTGACGCGGACACCGTCACTGCGAGGAACGGGCCGCTGGCCATTGCCAAAGAGGTTGCCATGCCGAAATATCCCGTTCCCTCGGCCCTGCGGTGCGGCGGGATGACGGTCTGCACAGCGGCCGACGTTGCCGTGTGGTTGAACCCGAACGCAAAGCCGTGCAAGAAGCGCACCGCAATGAACAGGTCGAGCGTGCCGGTCGGAATGTACAGCAGGGACAGCAGAATCTGGATGATCGAAGACAGCAGGATGACCCGCTTGCGACCGATGAAGTCGAGGTACTTGCCCGCGGGGACGCGGGACACCACAGCACCCAGAACAAAGGAGCTCGAGGCGAAGCCGGCCGCCGCCTGCCCCGCACCGAACGAAATCACCGCGTATGCCGCCATGGACGTCAGCAGCATGTAGAACACCAGTGAGCCCATGAGGCTGATGCTGAAAGACAGGATGAAGTTCTTGTTCCACAGTCTGCTCGGGGTCACCGCGGCATGCGCCTCCTATAAAGCCATTGAGAAAGTCGGCGCACAAACCGCTGTTCGCCGACTGAGCAATGGTAGATCACGCGGTTTCCGCCGTTTACAGTGGGACCATGACTGAACTATCGCGAACCCCTTCGGCAGTCGATGAAGTCGCCGAAGACTACGCCCGCTCCCTCGTTGACCTGTTCCCCACCCTGTCTGTCACCGCTGGCCTTGACGGAGACCGCACGCGCCTGGATTCCCAGAGCCGCGAAGCCGCAGACCAGCTCGATGAGCTCAACGCCCGCACGCTGCGCAAACTCGACAAAGCAGAACAAGAAGCGCAGAACCTCGACGAGGTCGACGCCGTCACGCTCGATGCCATGCGGGAGCGCCTGGGCTGTGAGCGCGAACTGCACGCCGCCGGTCTGACGTCCGGTGAACTCAACGTCATTGCATCGGCTCCGCAGGATGTGCAGATGCTCTTCGACCTCGTGCCCACTGACACGGAAGACGACTGGAAGGACAACGCCGTCCGCCTATCGCAGGTGCCCAGGGCACTCACCGAGTACCGACACGCACTGAGCCAGGCCGCTCACGACGGCCGGCCGCCTGCGCTGCGGCAGGTCAAGCGCGTCATCGAACAGTGCCGCGACCATGCGAAAGCCGACGGCAGCTTCGACCGCTTCGCCCAGCAGGCAGCCGACACCGCCTCTGAAGCCCTGTCAGCAGAGGTCCGCACAGCCGCTGACGGCGCGCGGGAAGCCTATGAGTCGCTCGCTGACTTCCTCGGCGACATCATCGCTCCCCTGGCCACCGAAACCGACGCCTGCGGACGCAATGACTACGCCCTGTTCTCTCGCCAGTTCCTGGGAGCCGAGGTCGACCTCGACGAAACCTACGCCTGGGGCCTCGAACAGCTGGCCGCGATCGACGCCGAACAGCGCCGCGTGGCAAACGAGCTCTACCCCGGTTCCACCGTCTCCGAATGCTTCGACAAGCTCAATGCCGATCCGCAGCGCCAGGTGCACGGTCTGGATGCTCTGCGTGCCTGGATGCAGGACAAGGCCGACCGGGCCATTGAGGAACTTGCGGGCGTGCACTTCGACATTCCCGAACCGGTCAAGACGATCGAATGCATGGTGCTGCCCGACGGCACAGGCGGCATCTACTACACCGGCCCAACTGATGACTTTTCACGCCCGGGCCGCATGTGGTGGTCGGTGCCGGCCGGTGTTGAAACATTCAACACGTGGCAGGAGCTCACAACCGTCTACCACGAGGGCGTTCCCGGACATCACCTGCAGGTGGGCGGTGCGACCCACATGGCCGACAGCCTCAACACGTGGCGTCGTCACCTGTGCTGGGTGTCTGGTCACGGCGAAGGATGGGCCCTCTATTCCGAGGCGCTCATGGCCGAACTCGGCTTCCTGGACGATTTGGGCGACTACATGGGCATGCTCGACTCCCAGCGGCTGAGGGCAGCCCGTGTGTGCCTCGACATCGGCGTGCACCTGGGTCTGCCTGCTCCCGAATCAATCGGCGGAGGCACGTGGGATGCAGACAAGGCCTGGACGTTCCTCACCGACAACGCGGCCATGGACCGCAGCTTCCTCGCGTTCGAACTCGACCGCTACCTGGGCTGGCCGGGCCAGGCCCCGTCCTACAAGATCGGCCAGCGCCTGTGGGAGCAGACCCGCGACGCGGCGAAGGCCAGCGACCCGAACTTCACTCTCAAGGATTTCCACACCAAGGCCCTGGCCATCGGCTCGGTCGGTCTCGATACCCTCAAGCGCGCGCTTACCTGATGTCCACGGGTACTGGAGCCGTCCGGCTCCAGTACCGCACAGAAACGGACGAGGTGCCGCAACAGCTCCTCACAGACTGCGCCTGAGGTTTCCGGCAAGGGCAAGTGCCGCTGCCGTGTGCTCCTCGCCGGCTCCCCTGCGCGGCTGTGCCGCTTCCAACAGAGCGAACAAGCGGAACGGAAGCTGCGCCTCGTCAGCCCTCCAGATCTCTGGTGCGCCCTCCGGTGGGCCTGTCAGATCACACAGCTGCCGAACAGCGGCAGCCACCAGCTGCCGACGGTTCAGCTGCTGTCCATCGGGAACCTGAGACCAGGCGTCGACCGTAAGCGAAACCAGCCGGACACGAAGACGGCGGACCTCAGTTTCGAGGTCCGCCGCTTTCTGTCGGTGCTGTTCGCCCACCGGTCCGGCAGCGAACACGTCACTCATGTCAGTCCTGTCGGAAGTAGGACAGCAGGCGCAGGATTTCGACGTACAGCCAGATGAGCGACACCATGAGGGAAAACGCCATGGTCCAGGAGTAGCGCTCCGGGATCTTGTTGTCGACGCCGGCTTCGATTGCCTGGAAGTCAGTGATCAGGGTCAGCGATGCCAGCACCACGGCGACAATTCCGATGATGACGCCCAGCGGGAAGGTCATGCCGAACAGTTCAATCTGCACGTTGCGCGCACCGCCGTTGCCGGTGAACAGCACGTAGAAGAAGTTGATGAGCGAGAACACCGCGTAGCCGCCGACGGCCAGCATGAGGAACTTCATGCCCTTGGCACCGAAGCGGATGACCTTGAACTTGAACAGCGCGAACATCACGGCGAAGACGCTGAGTGTTGCCAGCACCGCCTGCATGACAATGCCGTCGTATGAGGTTTCGAAGATCTTCGAAATGCCGCCGAGGAAAACGCCCTCAACAGCGGCGTAGGCCAGGATGAGGAACGGGACGGGTTCGCGCTTGAACGAGTTGATCAGACCCAGAACCAGGCCGATAAGCACGGCTGGCAGCGCCAAGGCGGGCATCACCCAGCCGACGATTGCGCCAACGAGAAGAACACCGAAGCAGGCCAGCGACTTCATGAAGACGTCGTTGTACTGCATGGGACGTTCGGCGGCTGGAGCCTGCGGCTGGTCTGGCTGGCCGGGACCGGCGTTGCGGTTCTCTGCCGACGGGGCCATGTACATGGAGTTGAGGTGATCGGCCGAAGGGGTCTGGCGGTCTTTCACGCCTTCGTTCAGGGCCCTGTTCATCAGCGGGTTTGCCATGAGACTCTTTCTGATCGCTTCCGTTGCACGGGAGTTTACTGTCTTTGCTGTTTCAACAGCAAAGTGCCGCCGCAGAATTCCCCTGCGGGAGGATTCTGCGGCGGCACTCAGGAAAGCATCACTTGAGGGTGCGCTTGACGATCTGTGCGATCTGCTCACCGGCACGCGGCCCGTGGGCGATACCCCACATGCCGTGGCCTGCAGCGACGAAGCTGCGCGGCGAGAGGGCTTCGATCTTCGGCGGACCGGTGGGGCTGACCGGGCGAGGACCAACCCAGTGGTCGGTGGTGTTTTCCAGGTCGATGCCCTTCATGTACTTGCTGGCCACGCGCTTCATAGATTCGATGCGCTCGGGACGCAGCGGAGCATCCGGGTCGAGGAACTCCATGGTTCCGCCCACACGCACGCCACCGCGGTACGGAGTGAACACAACGCGCGTGGTGGGCAGGTACACGGGGGTGGTCGGCAGGTACTCGGGGTCGACCTGAGCGGTGAACGAGTATCCGCGGCCGGCGGCCATGCCGATGGTGGCGGACTTGCCGTGCAGCTTGCGCAGCAGTTCGTCCGACCAAGCGCCCGCGGCGATGACAACACCATCGAAGCTGTAGCTGCGTCCCTGGGCGTCGACCAGGCCGACGGCGTCAGCACCGACGTGGCCGGTGACGATCTCGGCGTCGGTCACGATCTTCACGCCCAGCTTCTGGGCGGCATCTGCGATCGACTGGACGAATGCCGGCGGGTCGATGTAGGCCTGGTCCTTCACGATTGCACCGTGGGTGACGAGGTCCGTGAAGTACGGCTTTTCGCGGGGGTCGAAGGTTTCCACAACAGAGGGCACACCGGCGTCGCGGTTGATGCCGGTCTCTTCGATGAAGTGGTGGAGTTCGGCTTCCGAACCCAGGCCGACGGTGAAGTCGGAGTGGTTGAACTTGCCTTCGACGCCGAAGTCCTTGAGACGTTCGAACGATGCGATGGAGTCCTTGAGGTCCGGTGCGAGTTCGTCAACTGCGCGCTTGAACTTCTTTTCGGTCATCTGCAGCGTGAAGGTCGTGAGGAACTTCCACAGCTTCGGGTTGAACGGCTGCGGCAGGGCCAGCGGGGCATCCCTGTTGGTGACGGCGTCAAAGCCGTTCTTCCATTCGCCCGGTGCCGACAGTGGGAAGGTCATCGACGGGCAGATGAAGCCGGCGTTGCCCCAGCTTGCGCCGGCGGCAACACCCTTGCGGTCGAGTACGGTGACGTCGTATCCGGCGTCAGCCAGGTTGAGTGCACTTGCCAGGCCGACCATTCCGGCCCCGACTACTGCAATGTGCGTCATAGTCTCCTCCTTGACTATAGGAACGCGAGGGGACGCTCTCCCCTGTGAATTCTAGTGCGTCAGCGACCCAGTCGCTCTGTGACGAGCTTCGCAATGATTTCGCCGGCCCGCGGGCCGAGCGTGATGCCCCACATGCCGTGGCCAGAAGCGACGAAGGTGCGCTGAGATACAGCTTCGACGCGCTCGCTGCCGTCGGGGCTGACCGGACGGGGACCCATCCAGTGATCCGTGGTGTTCTCCAGGTCGATGCCGCGAACCAGCGGGCGCAGGGCTTTTTTGATCGAGTCGATGCGCGCTGGGTTCATGGGGGCGTCTGCCGGCAGGAACTCCATGGTTCCGCCCACGCGGACTTTGCCGCGGTAGGGCGTGACAACAACGCTGACCGAGGGGAAGCGCACCGGTTCGGTCGGCAGGAACTCGGGGTCAACCGAGGCCGTGAACGAGTAGCCGCGGCCGGCGGCCATGCCGATGCGGGCCTTCTTGCCGTGGAGGGTTTCCAGCAGGTCGTCCGACCACACGCCGGCAGCGACGACAACCGCGTCACCACCATAGGAGCGCCCCTTGCGATCAACGAGCCCGACACCGGAGTCACCCTCATAGCCGGACACGACGTCGGCGTCTTCGATGATGTTCACGCCGGCCGTACGGCAGGCCTCAGCGAGAGCCTCCATGTAGGCCGGCGGGTCGATGTAGGCCTGGTCGCGCACCTGAGCGGCGTGCGTGATCTTGTCTGAGAAGAACGGCAGAACCTCAGGCGATACGACGTCGACGTTGCCTTCCAGGCCCACCGAGTTGCTTTCGGCCATGCCGGTTTTCAGACCCTCGAGACCTTCGGCGGATTCAAAGCCCATCGTGAAGGTGGCCCGTGTCAGCGATGCCTTGACGCCGAGCTCTTCCATCCGGCCGAAAGCCGCGAAAGCATCTTTGAGAGCAGGTGCTTCGGCGCGCACGGACGCGGCGTAGCGCTTCTTCGTCATCTGGGATGCGAACTTCGCCAGGAACAGCGCCAGGCGCGGTGAGAACGGCTGCGGCATGGACAGCGGAGCGTCCTTGTTGAGCATCATGTCGAAGCCGTTGACCCACGCGCCGGGAGCGGCGAGCGGCTTCGTCATCGGGGGAACAATGAATCCCGCGTTGCCCCAGCTGGATCCGGCGGCAACACCGGTGCGCTCCAGGACGGTCACCTCGTGGCCGTCCGCGGCCAGGTGGAGTGCGCTGGAAAGCCCGACGAATCCGGCTCCGACTACGATGACGTGCATTGGAGATCTCTCCTCAGAGTGTTCTGTGTGTTGTGGCAGGTCAGTTGTCGGCTTCGCCGGCAATGAAGGCTTCTACGGCCGCGTGTGCGGCTTCGTCGTTCTGCTGGTGCGGCGGGGACTTCATGAAGTACGACGATGCTGAGATGAGCGCACCGCCGATGCCGCGATCCAGGCCGATCTTGGCTGCGCGCACGGCGTCGATGATGACGCCGGCGGAGTTCGGCGAGTCCCACACTTCGAGCTTGTATTCCAGGGACACCGGGGCGTCGCCGAAGTTGCGGCCCTCCAGGCGCACAAAAGCCCACTTGCGGTCATCCAACCAGCCCACGTAGTCAGAGGGGCCGATGTGCACGTCACGGTCGGACAGTTCTGCCGAGGTGTTCGAGGTGACCGCCTGGGTCTTCGAGATCTTCTTGGACTCCAGGCGCTCACGTTCGAGCATGTTTTTGAAGTCCATGTTGCCGCCGACGTTGAGCTGGTAGGTGCGGTCGAGGATCACGCCGCGCTCTTCGAACAGGCGGGCCATGACGCGGTGGGTGATGGTCGCACCGATCTGGCTCTTGATGTCGTCGCCGACAATCGGCACGCCGGCTTCCTTGAACTTGTCGTCCCATTCCTTAGTGCCTGCGATGAACACCGGCAGGGCGTTGACGAACGCGACCTTCGCATCGATTGCGGCCTGCGCGTAGTATTCGACGGCCTTCTGCGAGCCAACCGGCAGGTAGCACACCAGAACGTCGACCTTCGCGTCGCGCAGAGCCTGCGCAACGTCAACCGGTTCGACGTCGGATTCGGTGATGGTTTCGCGATAGTACTTGCCGAGGCCGTCAAGCGTTGGGCCGCGCTGCACTTCCACCCCGGTGTGCGGGATGTCAGTGATTTTGATGGTGTGGTTCTCGCTGGAGTAAGCGGCTTCGGAAATGTCCTTGCCGACCTTGTCAGCGTCGACATCGAACGCTGCGACGAATTCGATGTCGCTGATGTGGTAGTCGCCGAACTGCACGTGCATGAGTCCCGGAACCTTCGATTCGGGATCTGCGTCCTTGTAGTATTCAACGCCTTCGATGAGTGACGTTGCGCAGTTTCCCAGGCCCGCGATGGCGACGCGGATCGACGTGTTTCCCACTTGTCCTAGCTCCTTATTGCAGACATGACTGCGGGCAGGGTCCTGAGCAGCGACGCAGTCAGGACCAGAGTCTGCCCGGCTTTTTATTCTAAACCCCCGCCGCGAGGTGCTCGCAGTCGGTCAGGTGACCACCAGCGGCTCAAGTGTGATGCCGGGGTTTTCCCGCTCCACACCGCCCAGGCGCCACCGGTCGGAGAAGAGAGCCAACAGTGTGCCGTCGGAGCGTTCGAGCACTTCGACGCTGCGCTCTTTCGCCAGTTTGGGGATGTCGTCCTTCACTGTGCGGCGGGCCAGCGTGTAGGGCAGGGACTCCAGGCGGCACGGTGAGTTGAATTCGTTGACCATGCGGTCTTCGACCACTTCGAACTGAATTGGGCCGACGGCTCCGAGCACGGGGGCCTGATCGCCGCGCAGGTCGGAGCGCAGCACCTGGATGACGCCTTCGTGGTCCAGCTGGTCGATGCCGCGGCGGAACTGTTTGTACTTCGACGGGTCTTTTGCGCGGATGACCATGAAGTGTTCGGGGCTGAATGACGGGATTGGCGGGAACTGCACGGCTTCATCAACGTAGAGGCTGTCGCCCACGCGCAGGGCTGAGGCGTTGACCAAACCGACGACGTCTCCGGGGAAAGCGGTCTCAACGGAGTCGCGGTCACGGCCGAAGACGTGCTGAGCGTGTTTGGTGGCAAACGGCTTTTTCGTTTCGGCGTGGGTGACGACCATACCGCGTTCGAAAACTCCGGAGCACACGCGAATGTAGGCCAAAAGGTCGCGGTGATTGCGGTCCATTCCGGCCTGCACTTTGAATACGAATCCGGAGAACGGCGCATCGACGGGTCGAGGTTCGCCGTCGCGGTCCAGGCGAGGTTCTGCCGCCGGGGCACGGTCGATGAGCGTGTCGAGGATCTTGGCCACACCGAAGTTGAGAACGGCGGAAGCGAACATGACCGGGGTGTGTTTGCCTGCCCGGAATTCGTCGTAGTCGAAGTTCTGCTCTTCCAGTTCCAGCAGTTCGGATTCTTCGACGGCGGTGGTCCACACGTCGCCTTCGACTTCTTCGGCGCGTGCGGGGCCCATGGTTTCAGCACCGGCGATGGTGGCGCCGCCGTCGGTGCGGGTGAACTTGGTGTACTCCCCCGTTTCACGGTCAAGCACGCCGCGGAAGTCACCGGAGTCACCCACGGGCCACGTCAGCGGTGTGGGCAGCATGCCGGTCTTCTGCTGGATTTCGTCCATGAGCTCCAACGATTCCAGACCGGGGCGGTCCCACTTGTTGATGACCGTCATGATCGGGATGTTGCGGTGGGAGCAGACTTCGAACAGCTTCATGGTCTGCTCTTCCATGCCCTTGGCCGCATCGACGAGCATGATGGCGCAGTCGACGGACGACAGCACGCGGTAGGTGTCTTCTGAGAAGTCGGCGTGACCGGGGGTGTCGATGAGGTTGACCACGCAGTCGCGGTATTCGAACTGCAGAGCGGCTGAAGAAATCGAAATGCCGCGGTCCTGTTCCATCTGCATCCAGTCGGACACGGTGGCGCGGCGGCCGGCTTTGCCGTGGGTTGCGCCGGCCTGGCCGATGGCGCGCGCGTGTAGGGCAAGCGCTTCGGTCAGCGTTGATTTACCGGCGTCGGGGTGGGCGATGACGGCGAATGTGCGCCGTCTGGCGGCTTCGTCACGGATGGTCTGCGGGGTGGGAGTCACCCGGCCAGTCTAGGACAGCCTGCTGAGCTCTCAGGCGGAAGGTGGGCGGCACCTCGTGCTTGGTTCCGTAGGATGGTTCCGTGGCCAAGAGGAACAGAACCAGCAGACAGCGCACCGAGGGCGCCGAATATTCGGTGGTGGCCCGCCCGGTCAGCCGCGACCGGCGGGTGCTGTGGGTGTTCATTGCCTCGGCCATTGTGTCTTTGGCGCTGTGCTTACTGGGCATCGCGATGTCGCTCATGGCCGCGCACTTCATGCAGCCCATGCAGCAGCTGGGCGTGCCGAACAGCCAGCTGTTGGGCATGTGGTTTTTGGCTTCCGCCGGCTGGCTGATGACGGCGGCCACGATCATCGTCTACTGGGTCGCACTGACCCGCAAGACGGCCAAGAAGCGCATCCGCTGGGCGATTGCGGCGGTCTGTACGGCGGCTCTCTTCCCGGCGTCCTGGATCTTGTTCTACATCTGATTCACGAGGCGCCGCTTAACTCCCACTGCCCCGTGCGGGGCCGCTGTTCTCACCCGGGAGGCCCTACAGTTTGGCGAGCGCTTTGGCAATCCTTTGTTCGGACACGGTGTGTGCCGTGCCGACGTGGGGTGCCCACAGTGATACGCGCAGCTCTTCGACGTCCCAGAGGACTTTTTGCCATTCGGCGGGCAGAACGGCGCTGTAGCGCTCAGCGTCGTCCCGGGCCGCACTGCCAAGCACCCGGCCGAGCTTGTCGTCGATCTGGGTGCGCACCTGCTGGATGCGGTCCATGAACTGGCGGTCACGGCTGGCCTGTGTGCCGAGTTTGTCCAGACGGTTCGCTGCAGCTTCGAGGTAGGCCGGCATGCGCAGCACGTAGTCGGGTGCGACTGTTGTCAGGAAGCCCGGCTGCAGGAGGGCCGCCAGGTGGGCCTGTTCGTCGGTTATCGAGGCGAGCACTGTCAGTGAGCGGGTGTTCTTGATGGTCCGTTCGACATCCGCCGCGAGCGTGTAGGTGCGGGTCAGCGCCTGGTAGACCCTGTCGAGTTCACCGGTGATGCGGCTGGCCACTTCGCGCTGAAGCGCTTTGTATTCCTCTTCTGTCCGCGGGTGGTCGCCGCCGCCGGGCAGTCCGTGGTCGTCAGTGTGGTTCAGGCACTGTGCGGTGCGCACGATCCTGCCGACCGCGGTGAAGACGGCGTCTTCCAGCGGGTCGGAGTCCTTTGTGCGGCGGGCTCCTAGTACGAGCTTTGCCGTGTTGTTCAGCGCGTCTTGGCAGTAGCGGGCGGCTTCTTTCTGTCCGAAGCTCAGCAGCCGTGTGACTCCCAGGATTGTTGCCTGGTGCGACCAGGTTTCGTCTGCTGAGTAGCGCAGGGTCACCGAGGTTCCCTCGTCGACGAGTGCTGGGAAGAATCGGCGGCCGTCCGCCTCGACTGGCTGCGGGAAGGCGCCGAAGTCCCAGCCGCAGATCCCCTGACGAGGTGCCGGCACCGCGGTCTGCGTCTTCGCCTTGGTCGTGCGGGCAGGAGTGGTGGGTGCGGGTGCGGGCTGTCTGTCGGTTGCCGCGTCAAGGTTTTTGGCGCGCTGCTGAAGTTCTGCGAGGTTCTCTCCGCTGGCGAGTGTTTTTCTGCCGCGCCGGATGACGAAGCTCATCCGCAGGTGGCTTGGCAGCCGCACAAGCTCGAAATCGTCGGATGTGATGGTGATGGGCACGCGGTCCATGAGTCCGCCTCCGCCGGCGCGGGCCGTGAGTTCTGCTGCCAGCACTTCGAGGGCGTGGCCGGCAGGCCGGTTCAGCAGTCGGCTGTCGTCTTCCGAACCCGTGACAACCGCGAGGATTTCGGCTGCGACGTCGGGAGCCGGGACGAAGTAGGTTCTTTTCGCCTTCGGCAGGGAGCGGATGAGTGCGGTGATGTATTCCAGGCGCAGTCCCGGCACTTGCCACGAAAAGTCGTCGGCGTCGACGCTTCGCAGCTGTTCGGGGCTGAGGAAAACGGTCACGCCGTCGCGGCGGGATCCGGGTTCATAGGCGTAGCTGAGGCGCACGCTGCTGCCGTCGGCCAGCTGCACCTGCAGCGGGTAGTCGTCCGCAGCACTTTCGAGGTCGGTTCCGTCAGCGGCCAGCAGGCTGTTGGGGTCGATGTTGAGGAAGTCGGGTTCTTCCGCCCGCTTGCGTTTCCACCAGCCGTTGAAGTGCCCGGCGGACACGATGTTCTCCGGCAGGCGTTCGTCGTAGAACTCGAACAGCACGTCGTCTTCGGCCAGCAGTCGGCGGTCGCGCAGGCGGCTGGCGAGTGCCTCGGCTTTTTCCAAAGCCTGGGCGTTGTGGGTGGCGAAGGCGTGTTTTTCGTTCCAGTCGCCTTCGATGAGTGCGTGGCGGATGAAGAGGTCACGCGCGGCTTCCCGGTCGATCTTGCCGTAGTTGATGCGCGCGTCTGAGATCAGCGGGACCCCGTTGAGGCTCATCCTGTCGTAGGCGAGGGCGGCTGCTGAACGGGATGACCAGTGGGGGTCTGAGTAGCTGTGGGTGATGAGCTCGCCGGCGGCCCGCACTACCCACTCGGGTTCGATTGCTGCGACCGTGCGCGCCCACAGGCGGGAGGTTTCAACGAGTTCGGCGGCCATGACGAAGTCGGGGTTGGCACCGAAGACGCCTGATCCGGGGAAGATCCTGAACTTGGTGCCGCGAGCGCCGATGTAGTCCTTGCCTTCGACGGTGCGCGCACCGATTGTGTCGAGCATGCCGGTGAGCAGGCTTGAGTGCACGGCCTGTTCGGTTGCCGTGTAGGGTCCGCGCTTGTTCGTGCGGCGTCCCTTTCGCCTGCCGCGGCTTTCATCTGCCTGCACCGCCTCAGACGGTCGAGTGCCGAGGTCGCTTCCGGGCCGGTCGATGTGCTTGCCGATGTTGCCGAGCATCTGGCGGATCTGCTGGACGAGGTCCTGCCATTCGCGCACCCGCACAAAGTGGATGAACTCGGACTTGCACAGCTTTTTGAACTTCGAGGTTGAGAGCTCATCCGATCTGCGCTGCACGTAGTTCCACAGGCGCAGCACGGACAGGAAGTCAGATGACGGATGGTGGAAGCGCTTGTGTTTTTCATCGGCTTCCTGCCGCTGTTCCGTGGGGCGTTCACGCGGGTCCTGACCGGACAGGAAGGCGACGATGACGGCGGTTTCCGGGCCGACCCCCGCCTCGATCCCGGCCAGCACCATGCGCGCCAGCCTGGGGTCCAGCGGCAGTGTCGCCAGTGTCCGGCCCAGTTTTGTCAGCGTGAGGGTGCCGCCGGATTCGCGTAGCGCACCGAGTTCGACGAGTGCGTTCTTGCCGTTCTTGACCGCCCGGGGTTCCGGTGGGGTGAGGAACGGGAAGTCGAGGATGTCCTTTTCTGTGCGCACAAAGCCCAGCTGCGCCATCATGAGCAGCACGCTGGCGAGGTTTGTGCGCAGGATCTCCGGGTCGGTGTATTCGGGCCGGGCGTCGAATTCGCCTTCCGAGTACAGCCGGATGGCGATGCCGTTGCTGGTGCGGCCGGACCGGCCGGAGCGCTGCCGGGCAGACGCCTGAGAGATCGGCTCGATCGGCAGGCGCTGCACTTTTGTGCGCGTGGAGTAGCGCGAGATGCGCGCCGTGCCGCCGTCGATGACGTATTTGATGCCCGGGACGGTCAGTGAGGTTTCGGCGACGTTGGTTGCCAGAACAATCCGCGGGGTGGAGTGGGATGCGAAGACGCGCTGCTGCTCCCCTGCTGACAGTCGACCGTAGAGGGGGACGATTTCCCAGTTGCGCCGCTTGGTGCGCATGTGGCCTTCGAGTTCTGCCTGCGCGTCGCGGATTTCTGCCTCACCGGATAGGAACACGAGGATGTCGCCGGGGGCTTCGCGGTCGAGTTCGTCAACGGCTCGCAGCAGGCCGGACATGAGCGCATCGGCATCCGGGACGTGCGGGACCGCCGCGCGCGGCTCGGGCTGCTCTTCTTTGAGGAGTCCGTCGGGGTCTTCTGCGAAGTCTTCGTCAACTGGCCGATACCGGATCTCCACCGGGTAGGTGCGCCCGGATACCGACACGATCGGTGCATCTCCGAAGTGCTCGGCAAAGGACTCCGGGTCGATGGTCGCCGAGGTGATGATCACCTTGAGGTCGGGCCGTTTCGGCAAGAGCCGGGCCAGATAGCCCAGCAGGAAGTCAATGTTGAGGCTGCGTTCGTGGGCTTCGTCGATGATGATCGCGTCATAGGCCTCCAGCCGCTTGTCGTGCTGCAGTTCGGCCAGGAGGATGCCGTCGGTCATGACCTTCACACGGGTCGCATCAACGACGTCCGAGGTGAAGCGCACCTGATAGCCGACTCCCTCACCGAGTTCCGTGAGGGTTTCTTCTGCCAGACGGGCCGCCACCGAACGGGCGGCAATGCGCCGCGGCTGGGTGTGCCCGATCAGCCCGTTGATGCCGTAGCCCAATTCCAGCAGGATCTTCGGCAGCTGAGTGGTTTTGCCCGAACCGGTTTCGCCGGCCACAACGACAACCTGGTTGTCTTCTATGGCCTGCGCGATGTCGTCGCGGCGACTGCTGACGGGAAGTTCGTCGGGATATTCGATGTGGAGGTCGGTCCGCAGGCGCGCTTGGCGCAGCCGCTGCAGGCGTTCGGCCTGCTGTGGAGAATTGCTGCGGGCACGGCGACGCTTCCCGCGGCGGCGCGAAGACCGGCGGGATGAGGGCTGTGAAGACGAAGCGTCAGACATATCCCCACAACAGTAGCCGGATCCCACCACAAGATGAGACCGCGGGCGCGTCAGCGCTCCCCCGACTTCCAAGAGCAGCCCTCCCGGCACCTCGTCAGTCAGTCCGGCACCTCGCCCACCCGTCCGTGTTTCGGGACGTCTGCGCGCACAAGATGAGACAGGCGTAGAGTGGCGACTGATCGAAGAAAGGACATTCTGTGCTCGGCGCTCTCGAAGGCTTTGCCGTCATCGGCTTCATCATCTTCGTGGGCTTCCTCTTAGGGCGCAGCGGAGTTCTCGGTGCACAGGGCCAGAGGGTTCTGGCGTCCACCGTCTTCTACGTGTCGACCCCGGCACTGCTGTACGACCTCATTGCAGAAGCCCCGCTCGAGCGGATCTTCTCCCCCGCCATCTTCGCCACGGCAGGTTCGGCATCACTCGTGGGCATCGCGTTGTTCACGTTCTCGTATTTCAAACACCGGTCCTTGGGCAGGGCGGTGATGAGCGGCTGGGCGGTGTCCTACGTCAACATCGGCAACTTGGGCATTCCAATCGCGATCTACGTTCTGAAGTCCAGTTCGTACGTACCGCCGATCATGCTGTTCCAGCTGGTGATCCTCGCGCCCCTGGGCATGGTGATTCTCGACATTCACCAAGCCAAGCACGCCGGTACTCTCGCCCACTGGTGGACCCCGCTGCCGCAGGTGATCCGCAACCCGATCCTCATCGGTGCGGCCGTCGGACTGTTCTTCGCCATCACCGGTCTGCGGCTTCCTCAGATCATCCACGATCCCGTCTCAATGATCGGCGCGACCTCCGTGCCGCTCACCCTGCTGGCGTTCGGCATATCCCTCAAGGACGGTTGGGCGGTGCCGGCCCGCGGAACACGTACGGATCTGACCCTCATCACGGTGGTCAAACTCGCGATCCAGCCGCTCCTTGCGTGGGTGATCGGCGGTCCGCTGCTCGGATTCACCGGGGTCGACCTCATGGCGATCGTCGTCACCTCGGCCCTGCCGACGGCGCAGAATGTCTACGTGTACTCCATGCGCTACCGCATGGCAGAAACGCTGGTGCGCGATGCCGTTTTCGTCACAACGATCCTCTCCTTCCCCACAATTGTGCTGCTTTCAGCCCTTCTGTCCTGAGGTCGCCGGCCCGCAGTCGGCGCTGATTGCGCGTGTCATCCGAGCGCTTGCCGCCCACAATTGGCACCATGGTTCTGTGGCTGAAAAATCGAACACTCCAGAAACCTCCGACGACCTCGTGGCCAAGCGGATGAAAACCGCTGAGCACGCGCAGGACGACGCTGCCGCACGCAGCGCCGGTGAGCGCGGTGCCAAGGCGGCCGGTCGATCCTCCGAACTCGACGACACCGCACAGTTTGAGGCGTACCCGTCGGTGCGCCGGCAGGAGTCGCGTGTGCGCAGGCCCGCCGCGCTGTCGGAAGAAGAGTGGCGCTACCTGGGCGACCGGGGTGCCGGTCGTGCAGCTCAGACCGAACAGCCGCCGGTCGAACTGCTCAGCCAGACGCGCCTGTACCGCAGGTTCACGTTCCTCGATGTTCTGGCAACCGCGTGGGTCATCCTCGCTATTCCGTTCATCACGCTCGCAGTCGCTGTCCGCACTGTGGCCTCCGGACTGTTCCTGAAGTTCGAGTACTTCCACCGTCCCGGCTTCCCCATCGACGAATTCGGCTTCAACGCCTCAGACCGTCTGCACTTTGCGTCCTACACCGTCGACTACCTGTACAACGCCGATTCCAAGCGGTATCTGGCCGATGTTGTCGCCGGCAACGGCGTTGCCGTGTTCAACGACGCCGAAATCGCCCACATGGCCGACGTCAAGGGCCTCATTCAGATCCTCATGCTGGTGGCGATTATCGGACTCATCGGCGCAGTGCTCGCTGGCCTCTACCTCAGCCGCGCACACGGTCCGGGCCTGCGCATCGGCATCCGCTTCGGAGCAATCCTCACACTCGTGTCGATCCTCGTTCTGGGTGTCCTAGCACTGGTCAGCTGGGACACGTTCTTCCGCGGTTTCCACAGCCTGTTCTTCTCGGCCGGCACGTGGGAGTTCTACCTTGACGATTCGCTCATCCGCCTGTTCCCGCAGACCTTCTGGATGGACGCGGGAATCACCGCGGGCCTCGTCATCCTGCTGGGTTCCGGCCTGCTTATCGGCCTGTCATTCATCGGCCACGGCCGCCGCAAGAAGGCCCGCGCTGCCGTGAAGGCACTGCGCGAACGCCAGGACGACTACAACCGTCAGAGCGAAGCTCAGCACAAGGCGCACACTGCGGCAAAGACCGGAGCCAAGGCTGACAGCAGGGCACACGCTCAGACCACCGCGCAGGCTGAAGAGCAGACGCGGGCCGCCGCACCGGTTTCGGCAGCTTCAGCCAGCGCACGCGGTGCCGAAACACGCGGTGCCGAAACGCCGATTGAAGACCAGCCGACCGAAGCCTACTCCCCCGACGACATCGCCTCGGCCGGCAAAGACGCACACACTGCACGGAAGAAGGGCAGTCTTCGGAAGAAGGACGCCGACTACTCCCTGGGCCGCAAGCGCGTCGGAAAGGATGACGATCAGCCGAAGCACTGATCCTCAGGCGACCACATAACGAGGCGGGGCTGGAGATTTCTCCAGCCCCG
>NZ_KV786032.1:81256-82722 GCF_001806795.1 Brevibacterium sp. HMSC22B09
CGGGGCTGGAGATTTCTCCAGCCCCGCCTCGTGTGTTCTGCGGTCAGGCGTCAGTCGCCGACGGCTTCGATGCCGCGCATCACGATGTTGGCATCCGGTTCGTAGACGACGCTGGTGTCCTTGTCGTCGTATTCGACCGTGTTGAGGAAGTAGCGCATGGCGTTGAGCCGGGCTCGCTTCTTGTCGTTGGACTTCACCGAGATCCACGGGGCGTGATCGGTGTCGGTGCGCAGGAACGTCTGTTCTTTCGCTTCCGTGTAGTCATCCCAGCGGCCCAGCGATTCGAGGTCCATGGGTGACAGTTTCCACTGGCGCACGGGGTCGATCTGGCGGATGGCAAAGCGGGTGCGCTGTTCGGCTTCCGTCACGGAGAACCAGAACTTCGTCAAGTGGATGCCGGCCTCAACGAGCATGCGCTCGAACTCCGGGGCCTGGCGCATGAAGACCTCGTACTGGTCATCAGTGCAGAAGCCCATGACGCGCTCAACATTGGCGCGGTTGTACCAGGAACGGTCGAACATGACGATCTCACCGCGCGTGGGCAGGTGCTGCACGTAGCGCTGGAAGTACCACTGGCCAGATTCTTCTTCCGTCGGCTTGGCCAGCGCCACGATGCGAGCTGAACGCGGGTTGAGGTGCTCCGTGAAGCGCTTAATGGTTCCGCCCTTACCGGCAGCGTCACGGCCTTCGAACACAATGACGTTGCGCAGGCCGTTGTCTTCGGCGAAGTACTGGTACTTCAGAAGTTCGATCTGCAGCTTGTACTTCTCGATTTCGTAGGCTTCCCGGTCCATGAGGGTGTCGTACGGGTAGCCTTCGCGCCAGGTTTCGACAGCTTTGCCGTCGGGACTGATGAGGTGCGGGTCAGGAGTGTGCCCGTCTACAACCGTGTAGCCCTCCGTGCGGAGTTTGTCGATGTATTCGCGCAGGTTTTCTTTTGGGTGGGGGTGCATACAGACTCCTTAACTCGCTTCTCTTTCCACTTTACGCACCGAGATTGACACGAGGTGAACTGGCGCACAGGTTGCTGCTGTTAAAGGTTCGGCGGATGGGCGGCAGGGGTCAGGGAGCTGCAGATTCTTGCTCTGGGCACCCGGCACTGATTCCGCCTTCCGCGGCGCAGTCCTGCTAAGCTCGAGGGGCTGTTCGGGCGCGTACCCGGCCGGCATGTGCACCACTCCCCCTATAGCCCAATCGGCAGAGGCAGTCGACTTAAAATCGATTCAGTGTGGGTTCGAGTCCCACTGGGGGGACTTTTTCTGCCCAAACAGCGCGTACGCACCCACCTCGTAGCCGGATTCTGCGCTTTAGCAACAGCTTCCACGGCGACATTTTCCGGCTAACGGGAGTTTTTTTGCGGCTAAAGGATGGAATCCGGCTAACGGGTGTTTTTGCTGCCAACCGGAGCCTCGCTGCCGAGCCACCACCCCACACCCCGTAGCCGGATTCTGCGCTTTAGCAACAGC
>NZ_KV786032.1:82742-108793 GCF_001806795.1 Brevibacterium sp. HMSC22B09
TAACGGGTGTTTTTGCTGCCAACCGGAGCCCCGCCGCCCAGCCACCACCCCACACCCTTTAGCCGGATTCTGCGCCTGAGGAACAACGAAGGCGGGGCCACCGGATATCGGTGGCCCCGCCTCGTGAGTGATCAGGCAGGCTGGCTGTCAGCCTGTCAGATCAGCGCGTCACTTCTTCGGTGCGGGTTTTGAGTTGGCTGCTTCGACGAAGTTCTTACGCGGCACGTCGAGGTCCTTGACCGGGGTGAGGTCGCGGCCCAGAACCAGGTTGAGGCCCCAGTTGACGAACACGCGGACCTTGCGGTCGACGGTCGGGATGGCGTAGCCGTGGTAGGCACGGTGCATAGCCCAGGCAATGGGTCCGCGCAGTTCGGTCTTGCCCATCTGCGAAACACCCTTCCACAGGCCCATGCCGGCAACAACGCCGAGCGACTTGTGGTAGTACTGCTTGAATTCGGTTTCGCCGCGCAGCGAAGCCAGCAGGTTTGCGGCCAGAACCGGAGCCTGGCGGACGGCGTGCTGAGCGTTCGGCACGCAGAAGCCGCCGGGGCCGTCACCGGTGAGGTCCGGAACAGCGGCGTTGTCACCGGCAGCCCATGCGCCTTCGACAACACCGTTTTCATCTTCGACGCGCAGGTCGGCGCGAACCGTCACGCGGCCGCGGTCGTCCAGCGGAAGGTCGGAGTCGACGAGGACCGGGTTGGCCTTGACACCGGCGTTCCACACGATGGTGTCAGCGGTGAACTGTTCGCCGTTGGAGAGCTTGCAGACCTTGTCGGTGCAGTCTTCCAGGAAGGTTTCGAGGTAGACGTCGACGCCGCGGCTGCGCAGGTGGTCGACAACCCAGCGGGCCTGAGCTTCGCCGACTTCCGGCATGACGCGCGGCATAGCTTCAACAAGCACGAAGCGCACGTCGGCGTCGGTGAGGGTTTCGCGTTCGCGAACACCGGCGCGGACCATGTCTTCGAGTTCTGCGAGAGCTTCGATGCCTGCGAAGCCACCGCCGACGAACACGAAGGTCAGAGCCTTGCGACGCTCTTCGTCGTCTTCCATGAGAGCAGCTTCGTCAAGGCGGTTGAGCACGTGGTCGCGCAGTGCGACTGCTTCTTCGATCCGCTTGAGTCCGATGGCTTCGTCAGCCAGACCCGGAATCGGCAGGGCGCGAGCGACGGCACCTGCAGCCAACACGATGTAGTCGTAGTCGAGTTCGAACGCTTCGTCACCTTCGGGTTCGATGGTGACGAACTTTTCAGCGTGGTTGATGTTGCGAACCGAGCCGATGACGACCTCTGCGCCCTTGAGGTTGCGGCGCAGCGGAACAATGGCGTGGCGCGCTTCAATCGAACCGCCGGCAACTTCCGGCAGGAACGGCGCGTACGTCATGTACGGGTTCGGGTCGACGACGGTGACGGTTGCTTCTCCGCGACCGAGGTTCTTCAGGAGGTTCTGGGCTGTGACGAGACCCAGGTAGCCACCGCCGACGATGAGGATACGAGGACGTAGTTTGCTGTTGCGAATCAAAGCCATACCCCCAGTCTAGACCCAAACGTCTTAGTGATTGCGACCACGGTTGCGCAACCGCCTGCCCACGCCGATTCCGGCGGTCACAGCGGCGCCGGCAAGCAGGATGGTGAAAACCGCGGGACCGCTGCGAGCACCTCGGGCTTCAGCTTCTGTCAGGGTGCCGGCGGCATGGGTTTCCGGGCCCGAGGTGGAGCTCGCCTCTTCCTGCTGCTCAGGTTTGGCTTCGGCTCGCCTGTGCATGTGGATCCAGTCGGTGAGCGCTTTTTCTGCCGACGGGGCTTTGTCGATGTTGGCTTTGAGCGCTTCGACGGGGCGGATGCGGCCGTAGCCGACGGTCGTGTCGAAGTCATCGCCGTTTGTCACGCCGTCGTGGTCTTTTACGGCCGCAGCGGTTGAGCGCAATGCTTCGGCGGTCTGGTCGGCCGTGTAGTCGGGGTGCGCTGAGCGAATGAGTGCCGCGGTTCCGGCGACGATCGGTGCGGCGAAAGAGCACCCTTCGGCGGTTCCGTAGCTGCCGCCGGTCAGTGGGACGGGAATGCCCTGGCTGGGTGCCATGAGGTCAACGTCAACACCGGGTGCTGAGGAGTGTTCGTCGACTTTTCCATCGCGGCCGACACCGCCGACTCCGATGACGCCGGGCACGGTTGCCGGTGACCACACGCGTTCAGCACCCTGCGAGGCGTTGCCGACGCACGCGATAACGAGCACGTCCTTTTTGTAGGCGTGCATAAACGCTTTGTCCCATGATTCTGGCCAGGCGGGATCAGCCCAGCCCAGGGACATGTTGATGACTTTTGCGCCGTTGTCAGCAGCCCAGATGACCGCGTCGGCCGCCTGGTCGCGGCTGTCGGATTCGTCAGGGGTGTCTGAGCCCAACCATATCGAGGCCGACATGATGCGCGAATCCGGCGCGATACCCACCGGTCCGACGCCCTTTCCGGTGCCGGCGATGACACCGGCGACAGCGGTGCCGTGGTGGATGGTCTCCTGCGGTCCGACGGGTGTCGTGCCGTCCTTCTTCGCCCCGGAGAAGTCTTTTGCATCGACCACGCGACCCTTGAGGTTTTCGTGGCTGTCGTCAGTTCCGGAGTCGATGACGGCGACTTTGACGCCCTTGCCGGTCGAGGTTTTCCACGCCTCTTCCAAGCCGAGGTCGTCAGCGAACCACTGGCCGGGTCCGGGTTCGATGGCAGAGGCCGGCTGCGCTGTTCCGGCACTGAGCACCACGGCGGCAACAGCTGCCGTGGCCACAGCGCGCTTCATACGCGACATGGCCCGCATTCTCAGGCCGTTCGCTGTGCCAAGTCGATGGCGATGCCGTCGAGGATGTCTGCTTCCGAGGTGATCAGCGGAATGCTGTGGCCGACCGCCTGTTCAATCCGGTGGACCAGACGGCGATAGACAATCGCACCGCCGACGATCACGTCGACGCGACCCGGGTGCATGTAGGGCAGCTGTCCACGGGCGGCCGAGGTGGCAGAAAGCAGGTCCTGTACCGCCCGGTCTGCTTGTTCGCGACTGAGCTGAGCCCCGTGGATGACGTCCGGCTGGTATGCCTCGAGGCCGAGTGCGGCCGCTGTGATCGTGGTGATGGTGCCTGCAACTCCCACGAGGGCGCGCGCGGATGCAATGTCAACGTGCTTGGCGGCCTCGTTGAACGCGGCGTCGACGTCGGCTTCGATCGCAGCGATGTTTTCGGCGCCTACGGGGTCCGAGGTGATGTGGCGCTCGGTCATGCGGACACAGCCGATGTTCATGGAGTACCCGCCGTCAACGGTGTCCGAGCCCACAACGAGTTCAGTGGAGCCTCCCCCGAGGTCCATGACAAGCACCGGCTGGGGCAGTCCCCCGTCGATGCGCGAAGCAACACCGGCGGTCGCCCCGAGGAAGCTCAGCGCCGCCTCGTCGCTTCCGCTGATGACTTCCGGTGTGATGCCCAGACGCTGCTGTACTCCGGCAAAGAATTCATCGCGGTTGTCTACGTCACGGCTGGCGGATGTCGCGGCAAAGCGGACGGGCATGGGCCCGTGTTCGCGGATGAGTTCAGCGAATTCGTCGCACGCGGTGAAAACCCGTTCGAGTGCTTCGTCAGCGAACCGTCCGGTGGCGTCAACACCCTGGCCCAAGCGCACAATCCGCATGCACCGCACAACGTCGACAACATTGTTGCCCTCGACATCGGCGATGAGCAGGCGAATGGAGTTAGTGCCGCAGTCAACGGCTGCCGCGCGGGTCATCGGGCGACCTCGGGAACGTTTTCCATGAGCGACAGCGCGCGGTCGCCGATCGGGTTGATGCCCGGACCGGCAGCAAGCGAGTGGGCTACGAGCGCGTGCAGGCACTTGATGCGGGTGGGCATGCCGCCGGCGGAGAAGTCCTTGATCTCCTCAACCTCGGGGATGCCTGCTTCCAGGCCGATCTGCCGGCGGTCTTCCAGGTAGAAGCGATGCGCGGTGCGGTAGGCCTCAGCCAGTTCGGGAAGTTCAGACAGCTGCGCGGTCCATTCGGTCATGATGCCGCTGGACTCCAGGCGGGAGCATTCGCGCACGTAGTCGGGGTGGGTCAGGTAGTACACCGTGGGGAACGGCGTTCCGTCTTCCAGCCTGGGCGCTGTTGCCACGACGAGGGGCTCGCCACTGACCGAGCGGGCTGCAACACCCAGCATGCCGCGGGGGAAGCGGCCGAGCTGCTCTTCGACGATCGCGCGGTCCTGCTCCGAGCTTGAAAACTTCACTGATCCTCCGATGCCATTCCCACTGTCGACATGTAATCGGCCAGTTCCTGATACCAGGGCCTGTCGACTTGCCCCTTGTTTGCCTGACCTGCCGCAGTGTCTTCGCGGTCTTCATCGACAACGATATACAGCGTTTCGCCGTCTTCTGCGTACAGGTGCTTTTCCCGGGCGAGCTTCTTGACGTACTCGGGGTCATCGAAGTCTTTGCGGCGCTTTTCCAGCTGGTCGATTTCCTCTTGTGTCTGGCTGTTCTGCTTTTCCAGCGCCCGAATCTGCTGGGCCTGGCGAACACCCGCGCTGACCGACGGCAGGAAGCCGACGGCCAGAAGCACGAGGATGATCGAAAAGACGGCAATACGAGCCGCAGACCAACGGGAACCGCGGTTTGTGCGACGTTTGTCTGCGCTGCTCATATGCACCTCATTCGTGCGTAGGGGAAGGGAAGAAGCACGAACACAGTCAAGTGTGCCGTGTCAGTGCCGGATGTTATGGGAAGCAGTCGGGGTGTGTCGCAATCATTCGCCCACACCCGCAAGCACCCGCAGGCGCACCAGCAGCACGCAAAAAGCGAGCGGGGTGTGTTTCCACACCCCGCTCGCACCCCGGCCGGTTCAGCGGCACTGGCTGGGCAGAACCAGCTCAGCAGACCCGACCGGCAGAAGTCCGGTCAGCCCTGGAAGCGCGGGAAGGCACCTCGTCCGGCGTAGCGGGCGGCATCGCCCAGGATCTCCTCGATGACCAGCAGGCGGTTGTACTTGGCCACGCGCTCAGAGCGTGCCGGGGCACCCGTCTTGATCTGTCCGGCGTTGACGGCAACCGCGAGGTCCGCGATCGTCGTGTCTTCGGTTTCGCCGGAGCGGTGCGAAATCATCGTGGTGTAGTTGTTCGACTGCGCCATGTTGACTGCGTCGAGCGTTTCGGTGAGCGTGCCGATCTGGTTGACCTTCACGAGCAGCGAATTGCCGGCACCTTCGTCGATGCCGCGGGCCAGGCGTTCGGGGTTGGTGACGAAGAGGTCGTCGCCGACCAGCTGCACACGGTCTCCCAGCTTTTCGGTGATGGCAATCCAGCCGTCCCAGTCGTTTTCGTCCAGCGGGTCTTCGATCGACACCAGCGGGTACTTGTCGACGAGTTCGGCGTAGTAGTCGGCCATCTGCTCGGCGGTGCGCTTTTCGCCTTCGAAGCTGTACACACCGTCAGAGAAGAACTCGGAGGAAGCCACGTCGAGGGCGAGCGCAACGTCCGAACCGGGCTGGTAGCCGGCGTTCTTGATGGCTTCGAGGATGAGGTCGAGCGCTTCTGCGTTGGAACCGAGGTTCGGGGCGAAGCCGCCTTCGTCACCCAGGCCGGTGGACAGGCCGCGTTCCTTGAGAACGCTCTTGAGCGAGTGGTAGACCTCGGTGCCCCAGCGGAGTGCTTCGCGGAAGCTTGCCGCGCCGATGGGGGCGATCATGAATTCCTGGATGTCGACGTTGGAGTCCGCGTGGGATCCGCCGTTGAGGATGTTCATCATGGGCACCGGCATGAGGTGCGCGTTCGGTCCGCCCAGGTAGCGGAACAGCGGCAGGTCCGAGGAATCTGCCTGTGCGCGGGCTACGGCGAGCGAGGTGCCGAGCATGGCGTTTGCGCCCAGGCGGGACTTGTTGTCGGTGCCGTCAAGGTCGATGAGGATCTGGTCAACGATCCGCTGGTCGTCGGCTTCTTCGCCTTCGATGGCGTCGTTGATTTCACCCAGCACTGCTTCAACAGCTGCCAGCACGCCTTTGCCGTCGTAGCGTTCGGGGTCGCCGTCGCGCAGTTCGACAGCTTCGAACTCGCCTGTCGATGCTCCCGACGGAACACCTGCGGTGCCGACGGAGTCGTCTTCCAGCAGAATCTCAACTTCGATCGTCGGGTTGCCGCGCGAGTCGAGGATCTCGCGTGCGTTCGCGGCATCAATCCTTGCCATCTGGGGTACTCCTTGTTGTTGTCGTCCCGGGCCACCCCGAGGGGTGCGGGTTTAAGTCTATCCACGCTTATGAGCGTTGTGGCTCAGTGTGGCGTCTTCGGCGGCTTCCGTTGCCCGCCGCAGGGCTTTTTCGGGGTCCACTCCCCTGCTTCTGGCTTGTGTCACCAGGTCGAGCAGTTCCTTCCCGATCCGCTCTTCTTCTGCCGAGGTGCCGGCTGGATTGTCTGCCGAGGTGCCGGATGGGTTCTGCAGTTGCCACCCCATCCGCTGGGCTCGGTCGACGACGGCTGCAGCGCGAGCCAGTGCTGGCATGGTTCGCGGAAGCGAATCGAAGGAGCTTTTTGCCGCCTGTGTTCCTTCGGCCTGCCGTTCGCGGGCTTTTGTCTTTTCATACATGTCTTCGACTTCTTCGAGCGTCCACGGTGCTGTGGATTCGAAGACGTGCGGGTGGCGGCGGACGATCTTGTCTTTCAGCAGCTGTTCAACCTCGGCAAAGGCCACCGGCTGTACTGCCTGTCCCGTCGGCTGGCTGTGCGGTTGAGGTGCGTCGAGTACAGCGGCGTGGAACAGAACCTGGTAGAGAACGTCGCCGAGTTCTTTTTTCAGCTCTGCAAGACTGTGCGCGTTCCGGGCCTCGCTGTGCTGCTCGATTGCCTCGAGCAGTTCGTAGGTTTCCTCCAGCAGGAACGGCGCAAGGCTTTCGTGCGTGTGCTCAGCCGCCCACGGGCAGCGCGCCCGCAGCAGGCTGAGCACTTCGGCCAAGCTGAGCCCAGCGGGATCCACGGGATCCCAGGAAACCGGTTCCGGCGCCTCGTGAGTCATGCGGCCTCATCCAGCGGGAAGACCTGATCGAGCAGCGTGCGGCACCATTCCAGCAGTTCCGAACCGGTGAGTTCGCGCTTGTCGAAGCCCTTGCCGGGGCTGACCGGCTTGGGCACGAGGATTGAGCGCAGCGCCGGTTTGATGAGCGCTTTCGGGTACAGGCGCTTGAGCCTGACCACCTGCCATTCGGCCAGTTCCGCCGGGCCGAAGCGGATGAAGTTGCCCTGCGAGACGATGTCGCTGATGCCGGACTGGCGAGCGCGAATGCGCAGGCGCGCCACGTCCGCAAGCACTGCAACTTCGTCCGGATAGGGGCCGTAGCGGTCGGTGAGCTCTTCGAGGACTTCCCGCAGCGCCTCTTCTGTTTCGGCGGAGGCGAGTTTGCGGTAGGCCTCCAGGCGCAGGCGTTCGTGCTCGACGTAGTCGGTCGGCAGGTGCGCGTCAATCGGCAGTTCGACCTTCATGGGCGGCAGCTCTTCTTCGCCGTCGCCCTTGAAGTCGGCAACCGCCTCGCCGACCATCCGGATGTACAGGTCAAAGCCGACACCCTCAATGTGGCCGGACTGCTGACCGCCCAGCAGGTTGCCGGCACCGCGGATTTCGAGGTCCTTCATGGCCACCTGCATACCCGCACCCAGTTCCGTGTGCGCGGCAACCGTCTGCAGACGATCGTGCGCGGTCTCGGTCAGCGTGATGTCGCTGGGATACAGGAAATAGGCGTAGGCGCGCTCCCGACCGCGTCCCACGCGACCGCGCAGCTGGTGCAGCTGAGACAGGCCCATGCGCTCGGCGCGGTCGACGATCAGCGTGTTCGCATTCGAAATGTCGATGCCGGTCTCCACAATCGTGGTGCACACAAGAACGTCGTAGCGCTTCTCCCAGAAGTCGACGATCACCTGTTCCAGCTGGCTTTCGTTCATCTTGCCGTGGGCTACCGCGATGCGGGCCTCCGGTACGAGCTCAGCCAGGTGGCCTGCGACCTTTTCGATGTCCTGGACGCGGTTGTGGATGTAGAAGACCTGGCCCTCGCGCAGCAGCTCACGGCGAATCGCAGCGGCAACCTGCCGGTCTTCGTACTTGCCGACGTAGGTCAGAACGGGGTGGCGCTCCTCCGGAGGGGTTGCCAGTGTCGACATTTCGCGGATTCCCGTAACCGCCATCTCCAGGGTTCGCGGGATCGGGGTTGCAGACATGGCCAGCACGTCGACGTTGGTGCGCAGCGCCTTGAGGGTTTCCTTGTGTTCAACCCCGAAGCGCTGCTCTTCGTCGATGATGACCAAGCCCAGGTCCTTGAACCGCACTTCGCCGGACAGCAGCCGGTGGGTGCCGATCACCAGGTCGAGCTTGCCCTCTTTGAGGTCGTCCTTGATCTTCTGGACTTCCGTCGGAGTTTGGAAGCGCGACATCGCGCCGACCGTCACGGGGAATCCGGAGTAGCGTTCGGAGAACGTGTCATAGTGCTGCTGGACAAGCAGGGTCGTCGGCACGAGCACCGCGACCTGTTTGCCTTCCTGGATGGCTTTGAAGGCCGCGCGCACAGCGACTTCCGTTTTGCCGTAGCCCACGTCACCGCAGATCAGCCGGTCCATGGGAATCTGCTTCTCCATGTCCTCTTTGACTTCGTCGATCGTGGTCAGCTGATCGGGTGTTTCGTCATACGGGAAGGCGTCTTCCAGTTCCCGCTGCCACGGGGTGTCCGGGCCGAAAGCGTGGCCGACGGTCGCCCGCCTGGCCGCGTAGAGGCGGATGAGCTCACCGGCGATCTCCTTGACAGCCTTGCGCGCCTTCTTCTTGGTGTTCGACCAGTCCGAACCGCCCATTTTGTTGACCTTGGGGTCTTCCCCGCCGACATAGCGGGTCACCTGGTCAAGAGCATCCGAAGGGACGAACAGGCGGTCACCGGGCTGCCCGCGCTTTGAAGGCGCATATTCGATCACGAGGTATTCGCGGGTGTGCTGGTCCTTGCCGCGCCCCGTGGTGCGCTGCATGAGCTCAACGAAGCGACCCACACCGTGCTGGTCGTGGACAACGTAGTCGCCCGGTTTGAGGTCGAGCGGGTCGACCTGGTTGCGGCGCCTGCGGCTGGGCAGCCGGCGCATGTCCCTGGTCGAGGTGGCAGCGGCACGACCGAGCACCTCGGCCTCCGTCAGCACGGCAATGTGGTGCTGGTCGAAGACGAAGCCGGCGTAGGCAGCCGCTGTTGTCACGAGGATCGTGCCCTCGGCCTTTTCTGCAAGGTCAGGTTCAAAGCGCGCCGGGAGGTCGGCTTCGCTGAAGACCTCCACCAGACGCTCGCCCGGCCCCTTGCCCTCTGTGAGGACGTAGACCTGCCAGCCGTCCTTGATGTGCTGACCGACATCGGCGAGCACCGCCTGAACATCACCGGAATAACCACGAGGTTCACGTGCCCCAATGGTTAGGACAAGGCGGTCGGATTCGAGTTCGTCGTCAATCGCGAAACCGCCCAGGTCCCACCATGAAAAGCCACGGCCCTGCGCGGCCTGCTGCACCTCGGCGTAGCTTGCGAAGCTGGCAGCCGACAGGTCAACGGGGCTTTCGGCACCCGCGGCAGCCGACGTCCAAGCAGCGGCCAGGAACTCCTCGGTTGTTGCCACCAGGTCTGCCGCGCGCGCCTCGACCTTTTCCGGGGCCGTGACGAACACGGCGGTGTTCTCCGGCAGCACCGCCATGAGCGGCTCCATGCCGTCAGCCAAGACCGGGGCGAGTGACTCCATGCCCTCAACCGCAATGCCGTTCGAGATCTTCTGCAGCAGATCAGCTGCCGCCGGGACTTCGGAAATGAGGTCTGCCGCGCGGCGCCGCACGTCCTCCGTCAGCAGAACTTCACGGCACGGTGGGGCCCACAGGTCGTATTCGGCTCCGTCGGCAGTTTCGAGCGAACGCTGATCCGCAACCGCGAAGGGGCGGATCTCTTCGACCTCATCGCCGAAGAACTCAATGCGCAGAGCATGATCGGCGGTCGGCGGGAAGACGTCGAGGATGCCGCCGCGCACAGCGTATTCACCGCGGCGGGACACCATGTCCACGCGGCTGTAGGCCAAACCGGACAGCCTTTCAGCAAGCTCTTCCAGATCAGCTTCGCTGCCGACGGAAAGTTTGACCGGCTCAAGGTCGCCCAAGCCCTTGACAAGCGGCTGGGTGACAGCCCGGACGGGCGCGACGATCACCGACAGCGGAGTGTCTCCCGGGTGTGCCAGCCGACGCAGCACCGACAGGCGCTGGCCGACAGTGTCCGAACGCGGGGACAGTCGTTCGTGCGGCAGAGTTTCCCACGACGGGAACATGGCAATGGAGCGCGGGCTTAAGTGATCGGCTAAAGCGTTGACGAGCTCATCGGCTTCGCGGCCCGTTGCGGTGATGACCAGAACCGGGCGGGCCTGCGCGGCGGCCGCCGTGATGTGGGGCCACAGCCCTTTGACGGCTTGGATGGCGCCGCTGCCGTGTTTTTCGCCGACAGCATTGATGACGTCGGTGAATTCAGAAAGCTCGGACAGGGCAGAGGAAATACCGCGAACAGACACCCCCACAGTCTAAACGCCCGGCGTTCTGGGCTTTTTCGGCCGGTCTTCGCAGCCAGCCAGCGGCCGAGCTTCAACGCTTCCCGGCCCAGCGCGCTCTCATGTGCTTTTGAGACCATGGGGCGCATGAGCTCACAGCAGACCAAAGGCGTCACCCTGACGGTCCCCGCCCACTACTTCGCTCCCGTCGTGATGCTCGCGCTCATGTGGATTATGCGCGTGATCAGCACGGTCGCACCCAGCACCGTCCATGCCCTCGGGGTGCGCGCGTGGAGTCCATCAAGCCTGTGGGCAATCGCAACATCGCCGTTTGTGCACGTCAGCTGGTTCCACCTGCTGTCGAACACGATCCCGTTCCTCATTCTGGGGCTCATCGTCGCCTTTGACGGCGCCAAGCGCTTTGCGACCGTCACCGTGCTCTCAGCCCTTGCCGGCGGGCTCGGGGTGTTCTTCGTCAATCGGCCCGGAACCGTCACGGTCGGCGCTTCCGGCCTTGTGTTCGGCTATTTCGGCTACCTTGTTCTGCGCGGTCTTTTTGCCCGCGGCATGCTGCGCAAGGTCATCTACATTGCCGTCGCGGTCGTTGTGACCGGCCTGTACGGAGTGTCGATGGTCATCGGTCTGATCCCGCGCGGCACCTCGATGTCGTGGCAGGGCCACCTGTTCGGGCTCATCGGCGGATGTTTGGCGGCGTGGGCCATCGGCTCAGCTGGAAAGACCGGCACTCAGCAGAACGCCCGCCCCAGAAAGCAGACCGAGTCTCAGCAGGCCGGAGATCCTGAACTCGATCGGCTGCTGCGGGACCTCGACATCGACTAACCGCGTGAACGACCGTGATAGCGCTGCTGGGTTTCCGTCAGTCCCAGGCGCACCAGATCTTCGCAGGCATCCGCAAGGTCGCCCACGAAGATCGGCAGGTTCGCGGTCTCGTCACTGGAAAAGGGACGAAGCACGAAGTCGGCGGTGTCCATGCGTCCGGGTGGGCGGCCAACACCGGCGCGCAGCCGCAGATAGTCGCGGGTTCCGATGTGCTGTGTGATGGAGCGCAGGCCGTTGTGGCCGCCCTCTCCCCCGCCGATCTTGAGTTTGATGCTGTCGAAGGGAATGTCGACGTCGTCGTGGACGGCGATGATCCGCTCGGGGTCAACCCCGTAGAAGTCAGCCAGACCGCGTACCGCGATCCCGCTTTCATTCATGTAGGTCATGGAGCGCATGAGCACCGCTTTTTCGCCGCCGATGCGGACGGTGTCGGCAAAGGCGCGGTGTTTGGTTTTGCTCAGCGCACCGCCGGTGCGGCTCAGCAGTTCATCAACCACCATGTAGCCGATGTTGTGCCGTGTGCGCTCATAGCGCGGCCCCGGATTGCCCAGGCCGACAATCAACCAGGTTCCAGACATCGCCGTTCTCCTCGAAAAGCTCGCAGTGCTCAGTGTTGTGCTTTAAGACCGTGTATGTGCGAAAGGCCCCGCACTCAGGCGGGGCCTTTCACAGAGATCAGAAGATCAGTCTTCGGATTCTTCTTCAGCTGCGTCGTCGCCGGCTTCTTCGGCGTCGCCCTCAGCTGCTTCGGGTTCGTCAGGCTGAGCGTCGGATTCGAGTTCAGCTTCGAGTTCTTCAGCCGACATTTCCTGCGCAATGTTGACGACCATGAGCTCTTCGTCGTCGACCAGTTCGACATCGCCTGCGAGCTTGACGTCGCCCGCGTAGATGTGGTCGCCTGCTTCGCGGCCTTCGACCGAGACGATGACTTCTTCCGGCAGGTCGGTGGCGTCTGCGAGAACGCGGACGGTGACCGCTTCGAGCGAAACGATGGTTTCGGGTGCGGATTCGCCTTCGAGGGTGACGGGGACGTCGACCTCGATCTTTTCGCCCTTCTTGACCTTGATGAGGTCAACGTGGACGATGTCGCGGCGGACCGGGTGGCGCTGCACTTCACGTGCAACCGCGAGCGACTTGAAGCCGTCGTCGTCGTTCTTGATTTCCAGAAGAGCGTTCGGGACCTTCATCGCCATCATGATGTCGTGGCCGTCGATGGTCATGTGAACGGGGTCGATGCCGTGACCGTACATCACAGCGGGAACGCGGCCGGCACGGCGTGCGCGGCGGGATGCGCCCTTGCCGTGCTCATCGCGCGGCTTAACGTTGAGAACAAAATCAGCTGCCATTGTGTCTCCTTCGTGGTGAATACAATCCCACGGCGGACGCAAGATAACCCGCGTCGATAACGGGAGTCTGGGCTCCCCTCGCCGAGGCAACCACACAAGAATACACTACGCCCCGCCCACGGCAGAAATGCCGCGAACGGGCGAGTGCGAAAGCTCTGGCGCTCAGCGCCTAAGCCGGGCTCAGATGTCGAACAGGCTGGTGACGGATCCGTCTTCGAAGACTTCGTGGACTGCGCGTGCCAGAAGCGGTGCGATCGACAGCTCGGTGAGCTTGCCGAACTTCTTGTCGTCTTCGATCGGCAGGGTGTTGGTCACGATGACCTCTTCTGCGCAGGAGTTCTCCAGGCGCTCAACCGCCGGGCCGGAGAACACGGCGTGGGTGGCGACGATGATGACGCCCTTAGCGCCGGCGTTCATGCACGCGTCAGCCGCCTGGACGATGGTGCCGCCGGTGTCGATCATGTCGTCGACGAGCACGCACATGCGGCCTTCGACATCACCGACCACGCGGTTGGCCTTGGATTCGTTCGGACGGTCGATGTCACGGGTCTTGTGGATGAAGGCCAGCGGCACACCGCCGAGCGCTTCCGACCAGTTCTCTGCGACCTTGATGCGGCCGGCGTCCGGGGAAACAACCGCCAGGCTGCTGCCGCCGTAGTTGTCCTTGACGTAGCCGGCCAGGGTCGGCAGGGCAACGAGGTGGTCGACGGGGCCGTCGAAGAAGCCCTGGATCTGGGAGGTGTGCAGGTCGACCGTGATGATGCGGTCAGCACCGGCGGTGCGGAAGAGGTCGGCCATGAGGCGGGCGGAAATCGGTTCGCGGCCGCGGTGCTTCTTGTCCTGACGGGCGTACGGGAAGAACGGGGCGATCACGGTGATGCGCTTGGCGGATGCGCGCTTGAGCGCGTCGAGCATGATGAGCTGCTCCATGACCCATTCGTTGATGGGCGTGCAGTGCGACTGCAGAACGAACACGTCGCTGCCGCGCACGGACTCGGAGTAGCGCACGTAGATCTCACCGTTGGCAAACGGCCGGATTTCGGTTTCCAGCAGTTCCGTGCCGAGGTTCTCGGCGACATCGGCGGCCAGTTCCGGGTGCGAACGCCCCGTGACCAGGACGAGTTTCTTTTCGCCGGTAGTTGTAATCTCGTTCACTTGCCCTCAGACTCCTTAGCGCGCTCTGCGGCTTCTGCTGCTGCTGTTCCGGGTCGGTTTTTCTGAACCCACCCCTCGATGTTCTTCTGTTCAGCGTAGGTGATGGCCAGTGACCCCGCGGGAACGTTCTTGCGGATGACGGTGCCGGCGCCCGAATAGGCGCCGTCGCCGACGGTCACCGGTGCGATGAACATCGTGTCCGAACCGGTGCGGCAGTGGGAGCCGACAACAGTGCGGTGTTTGGTCTGTCCGTCGTAGTTGACGAACACGGAGGAAGCTCCGATGTTGGAGTATTCGCCGATTTCGGCGTCCCCCACGTAGGTCAGGTGCGGCACCTTGGTGCCGGTCCCGATCTGCGCGTTCTTGGTTTCGACGAAGGTGCCGATCTTGCCGTCGGCACCCAGTTCCGTGCCGGGGCGCAGGTAGGCGAACGGACCGACCGAGGCGCCCTCGCCGATCACCGCGAGCTCGCCGTGGGTGCGAATGACGCGGGCTCTTGCCTTCACCTCGGTGTCGGTGAGCGTGGTGTCCGGCCCGATGACGGCACCGGTGCCGATGTCGGTGGCTCCGTGCAGCTGGACGTTCGGCAGGATCGTGACGTCGGGGCTGAGTGAAACGTCAGAGTCGATCCACGTGGTTTCGGGGTCGACGACGGTCACGCCTTCGCGCATCCAGTGTTCGACGGTGCGGCGGTTGAGTTCGCGGCCCAGCTGGGCCAGCTGCACGCGGTCGTTGGCGCCCTCGACCTGCCACAGGTCATCCGTGACCATCGCAGCGACCGAAGAGCCCGCATCGCGAGCCAGGCCGATGACGTCGGTGAGGTACTTTTCGCCCTGAGCGTTGTCGGTGCTGACCTGTTCGAGGGAGGACCGCAGGACGCCCGCGTCAAAGGCGTAGATGCCGGAGTTGATTTCGGTGATCTTGCGCTGCGCGTCGTCGGCGTCTTTTTCTTCGACGATCTTCTCGAGCGCACCGGCGGCGTCGCGGATGATGCGACCGTAGCCGTGCGGGTTGTCCACGTGGGCAGACAGAACCGTGACGGCGTGGGAGTTCTCTTCGTGGAAGCGCACGAGGTCCGCAATCGTCTGCGAGGTCAGCAGCGGGACATCGCCGTAGGTGACGACGACAGTGCCGCGCAGGTCCTGCGGAAGCTGGGTGAGAGCGCATTCGGCGGCCCGGCCGGTGCCGGGCACGCTGTCCTGGTCGGCAACGATGATCGACTGTTCGACAGCCGCCGTCACCTGGTCGAGGTGGTCTGCCACGAGTTCGCGTTCATGGCGCAGCACAACCACGAGGTGTTCGGGAGCAACCCCGGCTGCCGCGCTGACCGCGTGGTGCAGGAGGGACCTCCCGCCGATCTGGTGCATCACCTTCGGTGTTGCGGACTTCATCCGGGTTCCGGCGCCTGCTGCCAGAACGATGACAGCTGCGGGATGGTCAGCCATGCTGCTCCTCGGTGTTGACTGCGTGCGGATTTCCGCTTCAGCTCCGCCCTTAGGATTCGAACCTAAACTGCACGGCTCCAAAGGCCGGCGTGCTGCCATTACACCAGGGCGGATCGATCCGACGTGGGATACGGCCCCGAGCTGGCCCGCTCAGGGTGCTCTCATATCTTGCCACTAGAATCTGGGCTATGGAAATCGTTCAGAATATCCTCGTTCTTCTTCACCTTATCGGCATGGCGATGATCGTCGGCGGCTACCTCGTCACGGTCAAAGCACCGCGAGTTCTGCCCGGTATGCTCCACGCGGCCGGCCTGCAGGTCGTCACCGGCATCCTGCTGTTCGGAATGCTGGAGATGCAGGGCAACCCGACCATGTCGCTGCGAGCAGGTGCTGGCATCAAGATCCTCCTGGGACTTGTTGCGCTCATCGTGTTCATCATCGGCAACAAGCGCGAAAAGGCTGCCGCACCCGCTGCCGGTGCCGACGTTGCCGCTGACGGCGCGGTCAAGACCGCTGCCCCGTCGGCCACTATGGCGCACATCGGCTTCGGCGCGGCTGTGCTCGCCGTGCTCGTCGCAGTCTTCACCCTCTGATTTCGTCGGACTGCAAGGGGCGCCGTGAGTACGGCGCCCCTTTTCTGTGCCTGTTCTCTGCGTCCGAATCGCACTCGCAGGCCCTGCGTCAGCCCCTCCTGCCATACTGGGAAGCACCATGAGCTCACCGTTCGATTTCCTCAATCCCCATGCTTCCGCTGCCGCCGAAGCCGCAGCCTCGCCGACCCCGGAATCCTCCGTCTCCACAGACGGTTCGGTGCCTGCCGCCTCGGACCCGGAAGAGCTGCTGGCCGGACTCAACCCGCAGCAGCGCGAAGCCGCTGTACACCAGGGCGGCCCCCTGCTGATCGTGGCCGGGGCGGGCTCGGGCAAAACTGCGGTGCTCACCCGCAGGATCGCCTATGCTCTGCGCACCGGACGGGCGCACCCCGGGCAGATCCTCGCCATCACCTTCACCAACAAGGCAGCCCGGGAAATGCAGGAGCGCGTCGAACAGCTCATCGGCACGCAGGCCCGCGGCATGTGGATTTCGACCTTCCACTCGGCGTGCGTGCGCATTCTGCGCCGCGAAGCCAAAGCGCTGGGCCGCAGCTCGAACTTCACCATCTACGATTCCGCTGACTCTCTGCGGCTAATCACCCAGGTGGCCCGCGAACTCGACCTTGACACCAAGAAGTTCTCTCCGAAGTCACTCCAGCACCGCATTTCGAACGTCAAGAACGAACTCATCACGGCTGAGGACTTCGCCGCGCAATCGGCGAACAACCCGTATGATTCGACGATCGCGTCGGTGTACACCCGCTATCAGCAGCGGCTTGCCACGGCCAACGCCTTCGACTTCGACGACCTCATCATGGAAACCGTCCACATGCTCGGCGCGTTTCCGGACATCGCGGCCAGCTATCGGGCGCGGTTCCGCCACATCCTCGTCGACGAATACCAAGACACGAACCCCGCGCAGTATCAGCTGGTCAGGGCGCTTGCGGGAACTGATTCGGACGACAACCCGGCCGAACTCACGGTCGTCGGCGATGCAGACCAGTCCATCTACGCTTTCCGCGGCGCCACGGTGCGCAATATCGAAGAGTTCGAAGAGGACTTTCCGCAGGCAGCCACGGTTCTGCTCGAACAGAACTACCGGTCCACGCAGAACATCCTGTCAGCGGCCAACGCCGTCATCTCAAACAACGACGACCGTCGGGTCAAGCGCCTGTGGACGGACTCCGGCAGCGGGGACGTCATCACCGGCTGGGTGGCCGACAGCGAACAGTCAGAAGCGCAGTTCATCGTCGACCGCATTGACTCCGTCATGGACGACAAGGGCCTAAGCTACGGCGACTTCGCGGTGTTCTACAGGACCAACGCCCAGTCCCGGGCCATTGAAGACGCGCTTGTGCGCTCCGGCATCCCCTACCGGGTCGTCGGCGGCACCCGCTTCTACGAGCGCCGCGAAATCAAGGACGCGCTGGCCTATGTCCGCGTCATCGACAACCCGGATGACGACGTCAACCTCAGCCGCATCATCAACGTTCCCAAGCGCTCCATCGGAGATCGCTCCCTGGCGCTGCTGCAGGCTTTTGCCTCGCGCGAACAGATTTCCCTGTGGGCGGCCCTGCAGCGAGTCGACGAAGCCCCCGGCATGACATCCCGCACGCTCGGTCCCCTCAAAAAGTTCACGGTCCTGATGAACGACCTCATGACTTCAGCTGACGGTGCGCCTGCCTCCCGCGTCATCGAATCCGTTTTGGAGCAGACCGGCTACCTGGCTGAACTGAGCGCCAGCTCGGATCCGCAGGACGAAGCCCGGGTCGACAACCTCGCCGAACTCGTTGCCGTGGCCGAAGACTTCCACGCGCAGCACCCGGAAAGCGCTCTCGGAGACTTCCTTGAGCGGGTGTCGCTGACAGCGGATGCCGATTCGATTCCGGACGCCGAACTGGGCGAAGTCACCCTCATGACCCTGCACACGGCCAAGGGCCTCGAATTCCCCGTGGTGTTCCTCACGGGTCTGGAAGACGGCACGTTCCCCCACCAGCGCTCATTCTCCGATCCCACGGAACTGGCCGAAGAGCGCCGCTTGGCCTATGTCGGTCTGACCCGAGCAGAGCAGAAGCTGTTCCTGTCCCGCGCTGAAACCCGCTCTATGTGGGGCCAGCCGCAGTACAACCCGCCCAGCCGCTTTCTAGGCGAAATCCCCGAAGATCTCATCAACTGGGAATCGACGGGCACGCTGAGCCCCGCGGCAGCTGCCGAGCGCGAAGAATCGCGTTCCGGTGCACACGGATGGTCGGGCACTCTGGGCCGCAGCATGCGCTCAGGCCGGCCCAGCCAGTCCGCGGCGAGTGTTGGCCGCAGCTTCCCCAACCGCATTCGCCCCAATCGCGAAGCCGTTGTCGTCGAAGCCGGGGACAAGGTTTCCCACGACTCCTTCGGGGTGGGAACGGTTCTCGAAGTGTCCGGAAGCGGAGACAAGGCAGTCGCGACGGTCGACTTCGGTTCAGAGGGCACCAAGCGCCTGCTCATGCGCTACGCGCCGGTCGAAAAGCTGTAGCCGGTGCCGTCAGGTTGACGGCAGGGTCAGAGTGAGAAAAACCAGGATGGCCGCGGCAAGCAGCGTCGTCACAGCATCAGTGGCGGCACTTCGGTTGACCCAGGTTTTCTGCCATGAGCTCGGCACAATGCGCAGGAGCCCCACGGCGGCGATTGTCGCGGCGAGCATGATGCCGCCCACGCGAACGTTCACGAGTGCACCGGCACACGACAGCGCAATCCCGATGAGCGTGTACAGGAGAACCCAGTCGCGCCGCACCGGGTTGGAATAGCGGCGCTTCCAGTAGATCCACCTTTTGGAAATGGGCCCGCGACCTCCCGTGCGAGCGCGGCTCGCACGGGAGGTTCGGGTTTTGCCGGCCTTAGCCATGTGTGCTCTGGCGACAGCCGATCAGTGGAAGAAGTGGCGGGTGCCGGTGAAGTACATCGAAATGCCCGCGGCCTCTGCAGCGGCGATGACCTCTTCGTCGCGAATCGAACCGCCGGGCTGAACGACAGCCTTGACACCGCCGTCGATGAGCACCTGGAGGCCGTCGGCGAACGGGAAGAACGCATCGGATGCTGCAACCGAGCCCTGGGCACGTTCAGCGCCTGCGCGCTCAACGGCGAGCTTCGCCGAGTCCACGCGGTTGACCTGGCCCATGCCCACGCCGACGGCGGCACCGTCGGATGCCAGCAGGATTGCGTTGGACTTCACGGCCCGGCATGCGCGCCACGCGAATTCGAGGTCGGCCAGTGTCTTGTCGTCAACGGGCTCACCAGCTGCCAGCGTCCACTGGTCAGCGCGGTCACCCGTTGCCTGCAGCGCGTCGCGGTCCTGCACCAGCAGGCCTCCGCTGACCTGACGGTATTCCATCAGCGGCACGTCGTAGCCTTCGATTTCCAGGATCCGCAGGTTCTTCTTGGTCTGCAGCAGCTCAAGAGCGTCGGCGTCGTAGCCCGGCGCAATGATGACTTCGGTGAAGATCGGCTTGATCGATTCGGCCGTGGCCAGGTCGACCGGACGGTTGCACGCGATGACGCCGCCGTATGCGGACAGCGAGTCCGTGGCGTGGGCCAGGCGGTGTGCTTCGGCAATGGTGTCAGCCGTTGCGATGCCGCACGGGTTGGCGTGTTTGATGATGGCCACGGCCGGGCCTTCGTGGTCGTAAGCAGCGCGCAGAGCGGCGTCGGTGTCGACGTAGTTGTTGTACGACATTTCCTTGCCGCCGTGCTGGACGGCATTCGCGATGCCGCCGGTGCCGGGAGATGCGTAGACAGCTGCCTTCTGGTGCGGGTTTTCGCCGTAGCGCAGGTCGTTCTTCTTTTCAGCGGTCATGCCGAAGAAGTCCGGTTCGACGTCTTCGCTGCCCAGCTGCTGACCAAACCAGGCGGCAACCGCGACATCGTATGCGGCGGTGTGTTCGAAAGCGGCCTTGGCAAGTTCACGGCGGGCAGCAAGGTCAAAGCCACCGGAAGCTGCGGCTTCGATGACTTCGCCGTAGCGGGCCGGATCGGTGACAACGGCGACCGTGGGGTGGTTCTTTGCGGCTGCGCGCACCATGGAGGGTCCGCCGATGTCGATCTGTTCGACAACGTCGTCGTAGCCGGCACCGGAGGCCACAGTTTCGACGAACGGGTAGAGGTTGACCACCACGAGGTCAAACTGTTCGACACCCAGCTGTTCCAGCTGGTCCATGTGGTCGGCCTTGCGGGAGTCGGCGAGGATGCCTGCGTGGACCTTCGGGTGGAGCGTTTTGACGCGCCCCTCGAGGCATTCGGGGAATCCGGTCAGCTGTTCGACCGGGGCTACGGACGCTCCTGCGGCTTCAATGCGCGCCGCGGTCGAACCGGTTGACACGATGTCGACGCCCTGGGCTGCCAGTCCGGCGGCCAGCTCTTCGAGTCCGGTCTTGTCATAGACGCTGATAAGTGCCCGTCGGATGGGACGCTGGTCGTTCACTCTGCTCCTCGGTCAGGTTGTTTCAGGAAGCCGACGGCGTGTACCCGGACACGTGCCGCCCACTCACCTCGATTGTGCTGTGCTCAAGAAAGCGCAGGAAGCGCACAAGTTCGCGGCGCTCAATTGTCTTGATTCTTTCATGCAGGGCGACTTCGTCTTCATCCGGTTCGATCGCGATCGGGAACTGCGCGATGATCGGGCCGGTGTCCACGCCCTCGTCAACCAGGTGGATGGTGGTCCCTGTGACTTTCGCCCCGTAGGCGAGCGCGTCGCGCACCCCGTGAGCGCCGGGGAAGGACGGCAGAAGAGCGGGGTGGGTGTTGATGATCCTGCCACCGAAGCGGGACACGAAAGCTGTTCCGAGGATCCGCATGAAGCCGGCCGAAACAACCCAGTCGGGGCGGTAGTCGGCAACAGTCTCAGTAAAAGCCTGGTCCCATGCCGCACGGTCGGTGTAGTCACGCGGATGTGCGCTGAAGACCTCAATGTCTGCTGCACGCGCCTTCTGTAGGACCGGTGCATCTGCCAGGTCTGAGCCGACGGCGACGATTTCGATGCCCGTGTCAGCAAGCCCGTCAATGACGGCTTGGACAAGAGAACCGGTGCCGGAGGCTAGGAGCAGTAGTCGCACATGCGGAATTATATGCCAGCGTTTGCATCAACCCCTATACGCCTTGGTCAGCTCCGGCACTCTATGTGGTGCATTTGGGCAGCAACAGAAGAGGTGAAAGCAGGCCACCACATGAAGCTGCGAAAAACCGCCGAGCAAAGTCAACAGCCGCATAGACCTCTTGTCGTTCCCGTAAAATCTAGTCGCACTATTCAGTGGTTGCTGTATAGTTCACTACATGCTGACCAATTCTGCTCGTTTAGATGTCATGAACCGGTTGGGTCGAGCCATGGCCGATCCCACGCGATCCCGAATTTTATTAACGCTGTTGGAGGGGCCTGAATATCCGGCGGTCCTTGCCCACGCTCTGGACCTGACACGGTCTAATGTGTCCAACCACCTGGCCTGTCTGCGCGATTGTGGCATTGTGGTCGGCAAGCATCAGGGACGCCAAACCCGCTACGAGATCGCGGACCCACACTTGGCGCAGGCACTGACTGCCTTGGTGGACACGACCCTGGCCGTTGACGTAGCTGCCCCTTGCACTGATCCGGTCTGCACTGTTGCCGGTTGTGCTCATGATGAGGAGCTCAGCGCGTGATTTCTTCCATCGTGCAGGCGATTGGCCTGTTTATCGCCACCAACATTGATGACGTCGTCATCCTGTCTCTGTTTTTTGCCCGAGGCCAAGGACAACCAGGAACCACCCGCCGCATCCTGGTGGGACAATATCTAGGATTCCTGGGTATTTTAGGCGCTGCAGCAGCAGCAGCCTTTGGCGCCCAAATACTGCTGCCGGAAGCCATCCTGCCGTACTTTGGCCTGATTCCCCTGGGGTTGGGTCTCTGGGCGGCATGGCAGGCCTGGCGAAATCGCGGCGAAGACGATGATGACGAAGCACAACTGGAAGGCAAACGCGTCTCGATCTGGGCCGTGGCGGCCGTGACCTTCGCCAACGGCGGCGACAATCTCGGCGTCTATGTGCCAGTGTTCGTCAGCGTCAGCTGGGGTGCAGTGCTGGCCTACTGCATCGTGTTCTTAGCACTGGTGGCCGTCCTGGTGTTCCTGGCCAAATGGATCAGCTCAAGAAAACCTATTGCCGAAGCCCTGGAACGGTGGGAAGACATTCTCTTCCCAGCAGTGCTCATCGGGCTGGGCATCGTCATCCTCGTCAGCGGTGGAGCCTTCGGACTATAAACAACCCACAGCACAGTTGAATCGCCCATGAGTGACAGACCCGCGCAAGACACTGTCCACCAGGTAGAGCAAATCTGAGCGGGGCGGACCGCCAAGCGGCCAGCAGCCACATCTGTCACGAGGTATGCCAAGATGGACAGCGTGACTCAACCCGAAGCAAATACCCAGAAGCCGAAGAAAGATTCCGAGCAGCCCAGCCGAGCAGCCCAGCTCGGAACGACGCTGAGCATGCTCGTCATCGGCGGTCTCCTGGTGTCGATGCTCGGTGTTCCCATCAAGATCGCCGCTGGCCTTCTTGCGGTTGCCGCGATCGTTGTGGCCATCCGCTTCTTTGCCGCATCGAGCCGGGAGAACCGCCCCGCGTCGTGGTTCATCATGGGCGTCATCAGCATCATCGTGTCCGGCTACGTGGGCCTGGGCACTGTCGGCACCCTGCTCACCTACCCGGAGCAGGCGGATTACCAGGAGTGCGTCAGCTCAGCACTGACCGAACAGGCTTCAGCTTCGTGCACCTCGGAGTACAACACGGCGCTGAACGACAAATTCAAGAAGCTCACGGGCATCGACATGCCCGGCCTGGCTCCGCAGAACTGATTTCCTGCGCGCACTTCACTCAGCTTCGGAGTAGCGGTCGCGCAGCCACACCATTCCCGTACCGGCAAAGACAACGGCGCACGTGCCCAGGCCGGCGAGGAACATCATCGGCACAACGTCCACGCCGACTTCACTCAGCCCTCCCCCGCCGATGCCGCCGGAGAAGAACAGGCACAGAACGGCAAATCCGATGAGGATCTGCACGGAAGAGAACACGGCCGGCCACAGCTGAGCGGCTGACTGCCACGTGCTGCGCCCGATGACCGCGGCGGCTACCGCGGCAACCGGAATGAGTACGAGCAGACCAGCCCACGGGCCCGGATCAGGCGGGAACACGTACGCGATGGGGAACGGGGGCACAATGCCCTCGGCACCTCGGTATGCCGACAGTTCGACACCCCGGGCCAGGGTGACCCCGGCACCGGACACCCAGGCAATCCCGGCCGCCCAGATGGTCGGTGCGTAGGCCAGCTGGATCACGCCCAGTCCCACGGCGGCAGCAGCCGGCGATGAGTAGGCGTCCAGAACTGCTGTCACTTCGCTGAAGCGGATGGTAATCAGGACGGCAAGAACAACGTTCGAGCTGATGGCCAGTGCCGCGAAAACGCGCAGGGTCTGCCCGCGGGACATGCGCAGGGCTTCCAGCGCAGCTGAGCCCATGTAGTCACGGACTGCCTGGTTGATGAGTTCACCGGCCGGCCGCAGGGACACGAGAACCGGAACACTCACGAGCACGACGACCCGGAGGATGCCACGCAGGTCCGCGGCGGCGCCCCCGATAATCGCGGCGATGATGACCAACACCGCAAAGATTCCGAAAACGGACGCCGCACCGATGATCTGCGCGCGCAGACGATCACGGCCCTCTGTGCCGTCTTCAGCGTCTTCGGCTTCCAGCATCCGGCGCAGACGCGCACCGCTCCAGTAGATCGCAAAGAACAGAGCGAGGTTGGCTAGCGTCGGCGGCAGCGAAAGCACTGCCGAACCCAGCGGCACAGCAAGGCCTGCGGCTGCCGCGAGCCCGCGCATGGCCCACACGATGATGACCGAAGTGGGCATGAGATGTGCGGCGGCTATCGTCCACGCGGCAGCACCCGACAGGAACGCAACGGCACCCACCACGATGACAGCCGGGAGTGCCGAGCGAATTGCGAGGAGGGGGATGCGAAGTCTGTGTGCCGAGGGGTCCATTGGTCCTATGTTGCACCAGCTTTGCCGCGGTTCCCAGCTTCCACGCGGAAAGAGGGTGCAGACTGGGCCCAGCTGATAGATTGAGGCGCAGGCCTCACACAGTCAATGCGAAGAAGGAAGCAATGAGCAAGCCAACGCCCGAAGAAGGCAGCAACAGCTCGTCGGCTCCCGAGCCGAATAACGGCAGCGGACGGCCATCTGAAAATCCGACACCCCCAAGCAGCTCTGAGAGCGGCTCTGGACCGCAGACTCCCGCGCAGGCACCGGGCAGCAGCGCGCCCACGCCGAAGCCCGCGGGCGGCCCTGTGCCGAGTGAGGACCAGCCCACCCAGGCATTCAAACCGTTCCCCGGTGGCTCGCCCGCGCAAAAACCAGAGCAGAAGCCTGAACCGAAGCCGGCACCCGAAGCTGCGCAGAAGAAACCAGAGCAGAAGCCTGCCCCTGAGGCTCAGAAGAAGCCCGAGCAGGCTGGGCCGCAGAAGCCTGCGGAAGCCGGCACTTCAAAGCCGCCCATGGGAACTCCCCGCGGCAGCGACGAGGCAAAGACCACCGTCCTTCCGCCCGCCGCCCCGCAGGGACCGGCACAGGCCGGACCGGCTGGCCCACAGAGCCCCGGTCCACACCAGCCGACCAAGCCGCAGAGCCCAGCACAGGCTCCTGGCCAGCAGCCCGGGCAGCCGCAGGGACAGAACGACCCTCACTCCACCTCGTCCCCCTCTGGCCCCGCCGGTGACAACACCGCGGTCATGCCTCCCGTCCAGCAGCGCCCGGCCAGCGGACCCGGCGCGGGTGCCGCGGCAGGAGCAGCTGGTGCAGGTGCTGCCGCCGGTGCAGGCGCGGCCGCTGGAGCAGCGGGCGCTGGCAACACGGCACCTCCCCCAGGCCCCGGCGCTGGCCCGGCTTCAGGTCCGGGTGCGGGCACCCCAGCGGGTGCCGGCGGGACCACGGTTGCGGCCTCCCCGGTCCGCGAACGCCCCAAGAAGAAGTCCAACACGGCAGCGTGGCTTGTCCCTGTGATCGCAGCTTCCGTCGTGCTGATCCTGGTGATTGTCGGTGCCATCGCACACTTCATCATCAACCGCACCGTGTACGGTCCAGACGCCACCGCCGAAAAGTTCGTCGAAGCCCTCAACGAAGGAGACTTCGAAAAGGCGCGGTCCTTCGCATCGTTCGATGTTCCCGAAGATGCCTACACAGACCTCATCGACGACCCTAAGTACGCAAAAGCCGCCACTGACACTCTGTCGGACGCCCAGGTGACTGCTTCGGAGCGCAACGGCGACGAGGCCAACATCACCGTCGGCTACAAGCAGGGCGGAGAAAACAAGCACATCAAGCTCACCGGCCACAAGGACGGCAAGCAGGGACTCTTCTTCGACAAGTGGAAGCTCAACGCCCCCGACCTGGGCACCGTGAAGATCACCGCCCCGGCCGGAGCGAACGTCAAGATCAACGGCGAGGACTTCACGGCGTCGAACCCCAACACCGAGTACGCGGTGCTGCCCGGCACCTACGAAATCTCGACGGAAGGTTCGAAGTTCATCGAAGCGACTTCGGCAAAGGCCACGGTCGGCTTCGGCGGGGATGACGGCGGCGCAGAGCTCAAGGTCGACCCCAAGCCCACGAAGGCGCTCGGCACAGAAGTGCAGAAGGCAATCGATAAGCGCATCGACGACTGCAAGAAGGCCAAGGAGTTCGAAAAGGACGGCTGCGGCCCGATCAAGCTGCCGAAGAAAGCACAGAACACCAGCATCAAGCCCGAAAAGGACGTCAAACTGGACACCGTGTCGTGGAAGGTGACGAACCCGAAGGTGTCAGCAAAGCTTGACAGCGGCAGCGGCAAGGGAACCTTCACCACCACCAAGAAGGGCGAAGCCACCTTCACGGCCGACTCCAAGAGCCGCGGCAAGAACGCATGGAAGCTGGCAAGCCCAGCGCCCGTGATCGCTAGCGGCGAATTCGAAATCGACGGCGACTCCATCAAGATCACTAAGATCTACGGGTGGTAACCCCCGCCAAGCGAACTTCGCTCAGGCTGTAGACGCTGAAGCGCGGCCGGTGCATGAGCACCGGCCGCGCTT
>NZ_KV786033.1:0-3095 GCF_001806795.1 Brevibacterium sp. HMSC22B09
GGGTCAACGCACTCTAGAACCGGAAGAGCCACCAAATGGGGCTGTTGCCCGGTCCCGGGACCTGCGGTGCCATGTAGAGCAGCTGACCATCCTGACCCAGGAAGTTCAGGCGGGGATCATCCGTAATCGGGAAAACATAATTCTGGCTGCCGTCGTCGTTATAGCCACGGCCTACCCAATTGGCCGTTTTATCCAGTGGAACGGTTTTCCCGCCCGCCTGGGAATTGATGACGAATGAGTTCGCCTCTTTATTCCAGAAGACCTTCGGCGCATCGATGTGCGCCCGTGTTTCGACACTGCGATCGTCATCCGGCCCTGCGAGGGCAGGAGCCGCAGCGAACGCGGCAGCCGTAGCCGCAACCGCCGCAAACGAGGTACAGACCGCGAACAGACCGCGCATGAACCCCTCCTTCAATGGTCAGCATTCTCAATACAGAAACTCAGCGAGAATTAAATTACCCAGAAAAGGGGTGTTTTGTCATTTGCATAAAGAGCCGTTAATAGGATGCAAAAGCACTTATATGTTTATTCGTGCAGATATTCGGAATCGTTAGTCTGTGGAATCGTTTCTGAAACAGTTACGGAGTCTTCAGGTGGATGTCGGCGTAAAACGCCCGTCCGGTGAAGGCACAAAAACACCGTGCGGGCGAGGTGTTCCTCGCCCGCACCGTGCTTTATTCAGCTGCGATCACACGTTCAGCACTCAGCCTTTGCGACGGCGTGCAACCAGCAGAGAACCAACCGCGATGAGTCCCAGACCAGCCGCCAGGCTCATACCGACACTGACACCAGTGCGGGGCAGGGAGCCCTTCTGCGATGAGCTGCTGTCAGACGCGCTGCCCGTGGTCGAGCCGCTGCCGCTCTCCGTCGAACCGCCGGTGCTGCCATTGCCATCGGGCTCACCGGGTTCAGGAGCTGCGGAGCCGCCTTCGGTCGAACCGTCGGTTGCACCCTCCGTCGGATCCTGGGATGGTTCGTCGGTCGGTTCATCCGTCGGCTCGTCGGTAGGCTCATCCGTCGGGTCCTGAGTCGGCTCATCCGTCGGCTCGTCGGTTGGATCGTCCGTCGGCTCATCCGTCGGCTCGTCGGTGGGGTCTTCCTTCGGTCCCGTGGTCACCACGAACTCGAAGCGGCCGAAGTCATCGCCCATTTCCGAACGCTTGATCGAGAACTCTGTTGGGTCCTGTTCGGCCGATGCTTCAGCGGCAGGGGCCGCAGCGAAAGCAACCGGTGCAGCGGCAGACATCGCCTGCGACTCAGCAGAAGGTGCGGACGCGTCGGCTTCGTACAGAACACGAGTGTCGCCACCACGAGTAGCCGACGGCTTCACCTCGACCTTGACAACCCGACGGCCGTCCTTCAGGTTGACGCCCAGGGTCACCGTGTCTTCCGTGAAGAAGTGACGGATCTTCTTTTCTGCGTCTGCAGTGGCGAGGAAGCCAGCATCCGAAGCGAACGCGCCAAGCTTCGTGTCGCCGTCCTTGAAGTAGACGCTTTCCACACCGTCATCGTTGATCTTCGCGGAAGCATCGATACGGCTCGACGCATAGTGAGCGGCGGCAGTTTCCCCGGCCTTCACCTCGATCGTGGTGGTGACAAACTGGCCGGTGTCAGTGACCGTTCCAGTCTGCTTGCCGTTGCCTTCATCGATGTACACGGCTTCATTCTTGCCCTCAAGCGTCTCGAAGGGCAGGCGCTTACCGTCGGCATCGACAATCGCACCGAAGCCCTGCGCGGTCCCCTGAGTGCGCATATACACCGTGTACTTGCCTGCGGGCAGACCCTGCTTCTGCAGCGAACCGGGAAGAACCTTGAACCATTCCTTGGTGTCCTCATTGAAGAGGTTCACATAGTCATCCAGATCCTCGTCAGTGCCGCTGTCGTACGCGTTGTTGAGGTTGTCGTCACGGAACAGGCGGAAGTCGACCTTGCCGAACTCAGCGGTCTTCTCCAGTTCGACCTTGAACTCAAAACGCCCAAAGTCGTCGCCCATTTCTGAGCGCTTCACGCGGTACTCAAACGGTGAGACCTTTTCGGCCGTGATGTCCTTACCGGCACCCAGACCGCCGACGGTCACATTCTTCACACGCTGACCGGCCACCGGGTTCACACCGACCGTGATCCATTCCTCGGAGAAGAAGTGACGAGCCTTCTTGGCAGCGTCATCCGAAGCCAGGTAACCGGAGTCCGATTCAAAGGACTTCAGTTTCCGGTTGCCGTCCTTGAAATACACATCGGTTGGGACGTTCTCACCATCCAGGGTGACCTTCGCGGAAGCATCAATCCGCGTCGACGCAAAGTGAGCGGTTACAGTCTCCCCGGCCTTCACCTCGATAGTGGTGGTGACAAAACGACCGGTATCAGTAACAGTCTCCGCCGTCTCCCCACTGTCTTCGTCAATGTACGTCGCGTCGTTCTGCTCCTTCAGTTCAGCGAACGGCAGACGCTTGCCCTTAGCATCAACAACCACTCCAAAACCATCCGCGATCGAAGCATCCCGCATGTACACCGTGTAAGAACCAGCCGGCAGACCCTGCTTCTGCAACGAACCAGGCAGAACCTTAAACCACTCACCCGTGTCCTTGTTCAGAAGGTTCACGTAACCATCGTGAGCATCTTCATCCTCATACGTATTGTTGAGGTTCTCATCACGGAACAGACGGAAATCAACCTTGCCCGTCTTCACCTCGGCAGCCTTCTCAAGTTCAACCTTGAACTCGAAGCGACCGAAGTCGTCACCCATTTCTGAGCGCTTCACGCGGTACTCAGTCGCGGAAACCTTCTCAGCTTCGACAGTCTTACCGGCACCGAAACCGCCAACGGTCACATTCTTGACCTGGTAGCCCTCAGTCGGCTTAACCCCAACCGTGATCCACTCCTCAGAGAAGAAGTGACGGGCCTTCTTCGAAGCGTCGTCCGATGCAATGAAATCAGAGCCCGAGGCAAAAGACTCCAGTTTCTTGTCACCGTCCTTGAAGAACACCTCAGCGTCAACGTTTTCGTCTTCGCCGGTGACCGTGGCAGCAGCATCAATGCGACTCGACGCAAAGTGAGCCACGACAGTCTCCCCGGCCTTCACCTCGATCGTGGTGGTG
>NZ_KV786033.1:3115-9266 GCF_001806795.1 Brevibacterium sp. HMSC22B09
GGCCTTCACCTCGATCGTGGTGGTGACAAAACGACCGGTGTCGGTGACTGTTTCAGCAGTCTCGCCGCTGTCTTCGTCAATATACGTCGCGTCGTTCTGCTCTTTCAGTTCAGCGAACGGCAGACGCTTGCCCTTAGCATCGACAACCACACCAAAACCATCCGCGATCGAAGCATCACGCATGTACACCGTGTAGGAGCCAGCCGGCAGACCCTGCTTCTGCAGCGAACCGGACAGAACCTTGAACCACTCACCGGTTTCCTTGTTGAGCAGGTTCACGTAGCCATCGTGAGCATCTTCATCCTCATACGTATTGTTGAGGTTCTCATCACGGAACAGACGGAAATCAACCTTGCCGGTCTTCGCTTCTTCCTCTTCTTCCGCTGCTTCCGAAGGCTCCGAGTTAGGAGTTGCCGGGGCGTCAGCTTCCGGGGTCTTCGGGTCTTCAGAAGGTTCCGAGGTGGGCCTGGCCGGAGCTTCGGCAGCTTCCGAAGGCTTGGGCTCTTCTGAAGGTTCCGAGGCGGAGGTGTCCTTCGCGGGTTCTTCAGAAGAAGCTTCCTGGGCTGCCGGCAGAGCGGCAAAAACAGCTGTCGACGGGGTCAGCGTTCCGATGACAGCGGCAGCAAGAACAAACGCGCCGAAGCGCTGAGAGCGGGGCATGGGCGATCTCCATTGACGATCAGAGCAGGGTCCCGCTTACCCTCACAGACCAATCTGAATCAGCAGTCCCACCTGGTTGAATACAGAATGAACGCAGGTCAGCGACCCAAAAAGCGAGCGCGGACCCGAGCGGCACCTCGCCAATGCACCCCGCAGGATCATATCCCACAGCGCAGAACTCATCCCGCGGGACGATGAAAGCCCACCCTGGGGCTTCCTAGACTTACTGTCATGGCAGAACCGTGGCACGTGAGGGCATCGCAGTTTTTCTCGACCCATAAATGGATTGTTGACTCGCTGCTCTTCGCCGCTCCCCTGATGCTCATCGCGTTCAGCTTTCGGTTCTATGAAGACGATGTGCGCGGCATCATCCACATGGTGCTCCTGGGTGCAATGGGCGCCGCACTCACCTTCCGCCGCACATTCCCGCTGGTCACCGGCTGGGCAGTGGCAGCGACAGGTCTCGGTTACGCCCTGACAGGCGGATACCCACATCCCACACTGCTGGCAGTTCCCATCACGGTTCACGCAGTCACCGCATATGCTCCCCGCCGTTGGGGCAAGATCTTCCTTGCCCTGGGCGCGGCAGCATCTCTGATCTTCCTTGTGAGCGTCTCGGCCATGATGTACCTGGAGGGTGCGCGAATCAAGGATGTTACGCCCGGTGACCTGCTGATGTACGTTTCCGCGTTCTTTGTGTTCCCCCTGGCTGCAGTCGCATTCGCCTGGGCCACAGGCGACTACCGCCGCCGCAGAACCGACGAACTCCAGCGGATAGCTGAACGCAGCGCACTGCTTGAACGAGAACGCGAAAACGAAATCCGGTTGGCCTCTGATGCCGAACGCATGCGCATTGCCCGAGAAATGCACGACATCATCGCCCACTCCATGTCGGTCATCATCACCCAGGCCGACGGCGGCCGCTACGCTGCCGCGCGCTCACCCGAAGCGGCCGTGGCAGCACTGGAAACGATTGCCGACACCGGGCGCGAAGCCCTGGGAAACCTGCGCGGCATCCTCGGGGTCCTGCGCGACAGAGAACCCGGACAGAAAACCGCACCCATGCCAGCCATCAGCGACCTCGGCACCCTCATCGACAACGTCCGCTCAGCCGGCCTTGACGTCACGCTGGAAGTTTCCCCCGACCTCCCCACCCTGTCGCCGGCAGCCGAACTTGCCGTATACCGTGTCGTGCAAGAAGCACTCACCAACACAATGAAACACGGCGGACCACACGCCCGCGCATCCGTCACCGTACGGCCGGGCGACAAAGAGCTCATCGCCGACATCACCTCTACCGGGCACGCTGACCGTTCAGCCGTTCCGGGTTCCGGCGCCGGCATTCAGGGCATGAAAGAGCGAGCGCGCGTTCACAACGGCACGCTCACCGCCGAACCGACAGACACCGGATTCTCAGTTCAGCTGACACTGCCCGAGGACAACTCATGACCATTCGCGTACTTCTTGTTGACGACCAGGCTCTTGTACGGGCTGGCTTCGCGATGGTGATCGACTCACAAGACGACATGAAGGTCATCGCTCAGGCAGAAAACGGCCGTGAGGCCGTCAACACCGTTGCGGCACAGGCAGTCGACGTTGTTCTCATGGACATCCGCATGCCCGTCCTTGACGGACTGTCCGCCACAGCTGAAATCATGGCGCTCGGCGATGCCCGGAAGCTCCCCCGCGTGCCCACCGTCATCGTGCTCACCACATTCGACACAGACGAATACGCGCTATCGGCTCTGCGATCAGGGGCCAGCGGTTTTCTGCTGAAAGACGCCCGCCCCGAGGTGCTGCTCGACTCCATACGACAAGCCCACACGGGTGGCGCCGTCATCGCACCATCGACCACCCGCAGGCTGCTGCAGACCGTCATCGCAGAACCCGCCCCACCCACCGAACACGCCCAGAAACTGGAGCGGCTCACAGCGCGCGAACGCGAAGTCTTCCAGCTGATCGCGCAGGGGAAGTCGAACGCGGAAATCGGGGACGAACTGTTCATGGCCGAACCCACAGTCAAAACCCACGTCCGGAACATCCTGGCAAAACTCGGAGTGCGCGACCGCATCCACGCCGTCATCCTGGCGTACGAGACGGGAATCGTATGAACCTCATCCTCAGGGATGAGGAACACCTTTCAGGAGCATCCCACGGGCCGATGATCTGAGCTGACGAGCTCGCGAAAGTGGAAACATGACGATTTCCACAGCGCACACAACCGCGATCAGCGCCCGCGGCATCAGCAAGTCCTACGGCACCGGCGAAGCCCGCCTGACCGTATTCGACGACTTCAGCATCGACATTCAGGCCGGTAAGTTCACCGCGATCATGGGGCCCTCCGGGTCTGGCAAGTCGACCCTCATGCACATACTGGCCGGATTGGACAGCCCCGACAGCGGCTCCGTGACCCTGGCCGGACGGGCAATCACCGGCATCAGCGACTCCGCCCTGACGAAAATCAGGCGCAACCACATGGGGTTCGTCTTTCAGGCGTTCAACCTGATCCCCGCAATGACCGCCGATGAAAACATCATGCTCCCGGCCAAACTGGCTCGCAGCAAAGTCGACCAGGAATTCAAACGAGCAATCGTCGAAAACCTCGGACTGACCGACCGACTGAGCCACCGCCCCCACGAACTTTCCGGCGGCCAACAACAGCGCGTCGCCGTTGCCCGCGCACTCGTCAACCAGCCTGAAGTCCTGTTTGCCGACGAACCCACCGGCGCACTCGACACACGCACCGGCACCGAAGTCCTGCAGACCCTGCGCAGCTGCGTAAGCGAATTGGGCCAGACCGTCGTCATGGTCACCCACGACCCATCAGCCGCCGCCTACGCCGACCGCGTCGTGATGCTCGCTGACGGATACGTGGTGGGCGAGCTCTACTCCCCGACTGTCGAGGCGATCTCCGACGCACTTCTGGAGGTCACCAAATGATCGTCAAAGCAAACCTGCGCTCCGGCGGTGCACGCCTGATAGCCGCGGCACTGACCATCATCGTGTCGGTCGCATTCGTCGTTGCCGTCACCGGTGTGCTGGCATCCTTCAACAAAACCATCCGCGGTGAATTCTCCGCTCAGTATTCAGGTGCGGACCTTGTGGTGACAAACGACTACGACCCCCTTGAAGAGTCGACAGAAAAGAAGATCAACAGCATCAAGGGAGTCAAAGAAACACAGCGAATCGAATCGACCTTCGCACGCCTGCCCAGCGGCGGATTCACCGAAGTGTCCGTGTGGCCCAAAAACAGCCACATCGAAGTGACAACAGGCAAAGCGCCTACCAAAGCCGACCAGATCCTGTTCGACACCTCAGTCGCCAAACAGGAAAACAAGGAAGTCGGAGACCAAGTTGAGCTGAGCCTTCCCTCCTTCGAGGGCGGACAGGACACCAAACGCACCTACACCATCACCGGCATCGGCCCGATGCCCTCAGCCGCACTCCAGGTGACCAACCACGGCATTGCCGACCTGGACCCGGGTTTCAACTACCTGCGCGTGTTCACAGACAAGTCAGCCGACACCTCGAAAGTCCAGTCCGCGATAGCAGACACCCTGGCCGGCTCTGAAGAGGTGGTCAGCAACACGTACGGTGCGAAACTTGCCGATGACTACAAAGTCGCCACAGAAGACCAGTTGATCGAAGAGCGCATGAACGACGTCACGGGAGACTCCGCAACCGTCGTGACATTCATCGGCGCCTTCATTGCGGTGGCGCTGTTCGTAGCGGTGCTCGTCATTTCGAACACCTTCCAGGTTCTCGTCGCCTCCCGCGCCCGTTCCCTGGCGCTCCTGCGGGCAGTTGGCGCCACACGCTCACAGCTGCGCAACGCAACCCTGGCCGAAGGTGCCGTGCTGGGCCTTGTCAGCTCCGCCATCGGAGTGTTTGTGGGCTGGGGAGCCGCCATGCTGCTGCCCATTGCCCTGCGCGCATACGTCCAGGCGAACTTCCAGACCGCACCCCTGCCAGTCCTCGCCGTGGTGCTCGGCCTGGCAGTGGGCATCACCGTCACCGTTGCAGCATCCTTCGTCCCCGCGCTTAAAGCCACACGCGTGTCCCCCATCGACGCACTGGCACCGGCAGACATCCCCGCACCCGATTCGCGCTTCCCGTGGATCCGTCTGGTGCTTGGCACAGTGCTCACCGCACTCGGCGCGGCGGCCACCGTGGTCGGGGCCAACGCTGGCGACATGACGCTCACACTGCCCGGCGCTTTCATGGCCTTCTGCGGTGTGCTGCTGCTCAGCCGTGTGTTCGTGCCGCCCTTGGTCGAACTGATCGGACGGGTCGGCGAAAAGATCTTCCGCTCACCGACGCTCGGTCTTGTTGCGCGCAACGTGAAGCTGGCCCCGCGCAGGACCGCTTCGACAACCGCGGCGCTGCTGATCGGTGTGACCTTGGTGGCCACCATCTTCATGGGCGCGCAGACCACTCGCACAACCATCGACACGACGCTGTCCGAAGACGCACCGATCGACCTCGCAGCGCAGTCAGGCTCCGACAAAACGGTCAACACCCTGAAGAACTCCGAGATCGTCAAGGACCTCGTCACCCTGCCCGGCACGCAGGCAGAGGCCTCTGAGCCATTGGGCCAGGACGGTGATCCGGAAAGCACACACACGCACCTGGTCGGCGTTGAAAAGCAGAAATACAGCGTGCCGCGCAGCACGAAGCTCCTGCCGCCACCTGGCGTGGTCTACATCAAGTCGGGCCCCAACACCGAAGACATTGCCGGTAAGAAGGTCACGTTCACGGTTGGACAGGCTGGCGGGGCTGGCAAGGCTGGCGAGGCTGGCGACGCCGGGCAGAAAACCGTCAAGCTCACAGTGAAGGTCCACCATGCCGTACCCGCTGACACGGCACTTGCCAACGCAGACGACATCGCCGCCCTCGGCCTGACAAAGGCAGACGGCCAAACATGGGTTCGTCTGGCTGACGACGCAAGCATTTCGCAGATCACAAAGCTCAAGGCTGATCTCGAGAAAACCGGTGTTTTCAGCGATGCAGACGGCGCACTCCAACGAGCATCGTATGCGCAGATCATCAGCATCATGATGGGAATTGTGCTGGGCCTGCTGGGCGCTTCGATCATCATTTCGATCGTCGGCGTGGGCAACACCCTGTCCCTGGCAACAATTGAACGCAAACGCGAAACCGCGCTGCTGCGCACCCTGGGACTGTCCCGCTGGGCAGCGGCCCGCATGGTGGCCGGCGAGGCGATGCTCATGGCCATCGTCTCACTCATCGTGGGCACGGGCTTAGGTGTTCTGTTCGGCTGGGCTGGAGTTCGTTCGCTGTTGACCGCCGAAGGCATCACCGTCGCACCAGACGTCCCGTGGACGATGTTTGCCGCACTGGCAGCTGTGACCGCGTTTGCGGCTTTGGCTGCATCACTCTTTCCGGCGATCGCGGCATCCCGCACACAGCCCGCACAGGGAGTCGCTCAGCGCTGAGTGCGCTAGGTGTACTAACCGGGGACGTTGGTTGA
>NZ_KV786034.1:0-1117 GCF_001806795.1 Brevibacterium sp. HMSC22B09
AGTGCGGGTGTGGCACTGGTTAGTATCAGATTCTTCGGTATGGACGGTTCTTCACTGGTACGGGAATATCAACCCGTTGTCCATCGACTACGCCTGTCGGCCTCGCCTTAGGTCCCGACTAACCCAGGGCGGATTAACCTAGCCCTGGAACCCTTGGTCATTCGGCGGACGGGTTTCTCACCCGTCTTTCGCTACTCATGCCTGCATTCTCACTCGTATAGCCTCCACCACTGAATCACTTCGCAGCTTCACCGGCCACACGACGCTCCCCTACCCAAAAACACCCGAGTTATCGGTTACATGTTTTTGCCACAACTTCGGTGGTGTGCTTAAGCCCCGCTACATTATCGGCGCGGAATCACTTGACCAGTGAGCTATTACGCACTCTTTCAAGGGTGGCTGCTTCTAAGCCAACCTCCTGGTTGTCACTGCAACTCCACATCCTTTTCCACTGAGCACACGCTTAGGGACCTTAGTTGATGGTCTGGGCTGTTTCCCTCTCGACTACGAAGCTTATCCCCCGCAGTCTCACTGCCACGCTGACTTCACGGCATTCGGAGTTTAGCTGACGTCAGTAACCCTCGCGGGCCCATCAGTCATCCAGTCGCTCTACCTCCGCAAAGCACCACGTAACGCTGCACCTAAATGCATTTCGGGGAGAACCAGCTATCACAGAGTTTGATTGGCCTTTCACCCCTAACCACAGATCATCCCCCCAGTTTTCAACCTAGGTGGGTTCGGGCCTCCACGCCGTCTTACCGGCGCTTCACCCTGCCCATGGCTAGATCACTCCGCTTCGGGTCTAGGACACACGACTGACCGCCCTGTTCGGACTCGCTTTCGCTGCGGCTTCCCCACACGGGTTAACCTCGCCACATGCCACTAACTCGCAGGCTCATTCTTCAAAAGGCACGCCATCACCCCACAAGGAGGCTCTGACGGATTGTAGGCACACGGTTTCAGGTACTCTTTCACTCCCCTCCCGGGGTACTTTTCACCATTCCCTCACGGTACTATCCGCTATCGGTCACCAAGAGTATTCAGCCTTACCAGGTGGTCCTGGCAGATTCACACGACATTCCACGAGTCCCGTGCTACTCGGGCACCAACACACACA
>NZ_KV786035.1:0-4747 GCF_001806795.1 Brevibacterium sp. HMSC22B09
GAATTCTGTACTGGCGCCTCGTGCTTTGTGTTGGGGAGCGCTCAGTGAGCGCTCCCGGGCAGATCAGTGTGCTGCCAGGCGGTAGGTGAACAGAACGCGGGCGTTGTCGGGGCCTGCGTAGTTGTCGACGAGTTCGCTTTCAAAACCGAGCGAGGAGTGGAACGAAATCGCACCGGCGTTTTCCGGCAGGGCGGTTGCCTGCACGATGTCGGCGCCACGGTCGCGTGCATGCTTGATGAACGCTTCGTAGAGAAGGCGGCCGATGCCCTTGTGGCGGTAGTTGTCATGGACGGCTACCAGGTGGATGAGTGAGGGGCCTTCCACCGGGATCGCGCCCAGCAGGTACCCCACGAATTCGTTCTTGTAGCGGGCGACCAGGCCAGAAGCTGCGAACTGGCGGAACCAGTGCGGGGCGTGGTCGCGGGTGAGGTTGGTGTCACCCCAGAAGTCTTCAAGCGAATCTACGAGGAATTCGCGAAGCTCAAGAGCATCGACTTCGTCAAGGGGACTGATCTCAAGCCGTTCAACATCGAATTGTTCTGACATGGTTCCTCCTCGGACTCATTCGCCTAATGCCAACAGTGTACTCACCTCGCATTCTACTGGCCTGAGTGTTTGTCACAGATGCTCTTTGCGGGCGAGGTGGAGAAGGTGCGCGGGGCTCAGCTCGTGGTGCGTGAGGTCGGGATCTGCGGCGATGTGGGACGATGGGGCAATGCTGAGAATCGTCAATGTGAACGTCAACGGAATCCGCGCGGCTATGCGCAAGAACATGCAGGAGTGGGCGGATGCTCGTGGCTGCGACATCCTGACGCTGCAGGAGGTGCGCGCGCAGAACGACATCGCCTACGAAGTCATGGCACCGCTGGGGGAGCACGCCTATTCCGCCGATGCCGAGGCTAAGGGCCGTGCCGGTGTTGCGGTTGTCAGCGACGTGCCGGCTGTGGAAACCAGAATCGGCAACGGCGACAGCTACTTCGACCTGGCAGGCCGTTGGCTGGAAGCTGACTACCAGCTTGAGGATGGAAGCCTGCTGACCGTGGTTTCAGCCTATGTGCACTCCGGTGAGGTGGGCACACCCAAGCAGGACGACAAGTACCGTTTCATGGATCAGATGAAGATCCGCATGGACCAGCTGAAGAAGCACGCCGACTACGCCGTCATCACCGGGGACCTCAACGTCGGCCACACGGAGCTGGACATCAAGAACTGGAAGGGCAACGTGAAGAAGGCCGGCTTCCTGCCGGAAGAGCGGGCGTACTTCGATGAGTTCTTCGGCAGCCTCGGCTGGGTGGATGTCCACCGGAAGCTGTCTGGCGAAATGGACGGCCCGTACACGTGGTGGTCGATGCGCGGCAAGGCTTTCGACAACGACACCGGCTGGCGGATCGACTACCAGATGGCCACACCGGAACTTGCAGAAAAAGCCGTGCAGGCTCAGGTCGACAAGGCTCCGGCCTACGACCAGCGCTGGTCTGACCACGCTCCGCTCGTCATCGACTACGACCTCCCGACGCTGAAGGGCTGAGGTTGCTGAGGGGCCGGAGAAGGTCGGCTGCATGGCCGGAGTCTGCAGCTTAACTGGCTGACTCTTAGCCATTGCGCACAGAAAAGCGCCGGTGATGCGATTGTTCGCATCACCGGCGCTTTTCACGTGATTGGCCGCCTGGGGTTCAGGCGGCCAATCAGTCGGCGTCTGTCAGCAGCAGCGGGTTGTGGGGTTACGGTCCTGTTCGTCAGTCAGGTCCCGCCAGAATTCGCGTTTGCCCTTCGACCCTTCCAGCGTGCCGTGGCGGCGCAGGTAGGACTTCTGGTAGTTGATGAACGCGTTTGCCCCGCTGATTTCGCGCATGTACCAGTAGACCGCGGTGAACGGTTTTGCGGTGATGCGCAGAATGTCAGAAGCCGTTGTGCTCATGTCACTTTCCGTTCGCTGCGGCGGGGTCCTTGCCCACGCCGTGCTTCTCGTTCCAGGCCTTCCAGTCTGCCATGACTTCGCGTTCGGCCGTCGTCGGAATGAAGCCGGCCGGTGCGAACATCTTGGACTCTACGAAGGGGTCTTCTGCCGTGGTGAAGTTCTTCGTCGACAGTGCCTGGAAGGAACGGTAGATGGCCAGCACCACCACAAGGATGAACAAAACCGTAAAGAGACTTGAGCGGTCTCTGTACGGAACTTGGCCAAGATTACGCCTCCATGTGCCCTCTGTCACGTTATTCTGAAGATTCTTAATATGTGGGACGCCTGTTTGAGAATTTCCCGCAGAGGAGGGCAACGCTGAGTGAGCTGCCGGGTGGGGTCTCGTGACTTCCGCTTGTAAGGCTCCCCGGGCCGCTCCCGAGGTGGAATGTCCAGGTGGCAGAATGCTGTTATGACTTCTTCTGCTCCCTCTGGGCCCCAGCGGTCCCTCACCGGAATTCAGGCGACCTCAGATTCGCTCCACCTCGGGAACTACATTGGGGCGCTCGCCCCGGTTGTGGCGCTCCAGGAGGAATACGATTCCTTCCTGTTCATCGCCAACCAGCACGCCATCACGGTGGAGCAGAACCCTGACGAACTGCGCGAGCGCACCCTGCGCACCGCCGCACAATTCATTGCAGCCGGTGTCGACCCGGAACGTACGACCCTGTACGTGCAGTCACAGATTCCCGCGAACTCGCAGCTGGGCTGGGTGCTCGAATGCCAGACGGGGTTGGGCGAAGCGCAGCGCATGACCCAGTTCAAAGACAAGTCGCAGAAGAACGAGCACGTGTCGGTGGGGCTGCTGACCTACCCGTCGCTTATGGCTGCCGACATTCTGCTGTACCAGGCAGATGTCGTGCCGGTGGGTGAAGACCAGCGCCAGCACCTCGAGCTGACCCGCAACCTCGCGCAGCGGTTCAACACCCGCTACGGACAGACCTTCACGGTGCCGGAAGCCGCGATCATGAAGCAGTCGGCGAAGATCTATGACCTGCAGGACCCCAGCGCAAAGATGTCGAAATCGGCGAAGTCGCCGGCAGGATTGGTGAATCTGCTGGACGAACCGAAGGCGCTTGCCAAGAAGTTCAAGTCCGCTGTCACCGACGCGGGAACGGAAATCGCCTACGACCCCGAAAACAAGCCCGGTGTGTCGAACCTGCTGACCATTTACTCGGTGCTGGCGGATAAGCCGATCGAGCAGATCGTTGCCGACTACGAAGGCAAAATGTACGGCCACCTCAAGGTGGATCTCGCCGAACTCGCCGTCGAAGTCTTCACGCCCGTGCGGAACCGCACCAACGAACTGCTCGATGACCGTTCGCAGCTCATGGCGATTCTTGAGCAGGGACGTCAGAAGGCTGCGGCTGAAGCAGAGAAGACCCTGCGGACTGTCTACGACCGGATCGGTTTCCTCTGATGTCTCAGACGGGACCTGAATCCCGCAACGGCCGAGGTGCCGCTCGAGTCGGTCGCGGTGGCCGCGGCGGAGGTTGGGGTCAGGCCCGCGCCGGCACGGGCCACCGGCCGGTCAACCTGACCCCCGAAGCGCTGCACACTGCTGCGCGCATGGAGGACCGCTACCACGAGTGGCGGCGTGGGCGTGCGGAGAAGCGCGGTTGGAAGCCTGCGGTTGTCGCCTATGACTCCTATGGCTCCGAGACTTTCATACGGGTGCTGGGACGCATTGTGCTCAGCCCGGAGGGCGCAGAATCGCCGAAGAAAGACAGGAACGTGCGCGGCTGGCGCAACTTTGCCGCTGTGCCCTTGTCCAATGAGATTGCGTGGGTGCGCGTCGGGGGACAGGAGCACATGGTTACGGCTGATCGCGGTGGGATCATCGATGCGGTGATTCCCGGAAATTACAGCCGCGGCAAGGCCAAGCTGGAAATGTGGACCAGCGGTTCGGGCCTGGACACGGCAACTGCGCACATCATTGACGACGAGCAGCGCTTTGGAATCATTTCGGACATTGACGACACCGTGGTGGTGACTGCCCTGCCGCGGCCGTTCTTGGCGGCGTGGAATTCGTTTGTGCTCAATGAGCATGCGCGCTCGCCGGTGTCAGGGATGGCTGTTCTGTATGACCGGCTGTCGTATCTGCGGCCGAACTCGCCGATTCTGTACCTGTCGACCGGGGCTTGGAACACGCAGCCTGCACTGACCAGGTTTTTGCATCGGAACATGTATCCGTCAGGGCCTCTGCTGCTGACCGACTGGGGACCGACACCCACGCGGGTTTTCCGTTCGGGGCAGGATCACAAGCGGACGGCGCTGGAGCGTTTGGCCAGGGAGTTTCCGCACATCAAGTGGCTGTTGGTCGGTGATGACGGGCAGCACGATGAAGAAATCTACGGCGAGTTCGTCGAAAACCACCCGGAGAATGTCGCGGCTGTTGCGATTCGCCAGCTGACGGCGGGTGAGGCCGTGTGGGCCGGCGGGCGCTCCCGGGGTACGGGGCGCGGTAAGAACATTCCCTGGTTCTATGGGGCCAACGGTGCTGAGCTGGCTGAACAGCTCGAAGCCAACGGCTTTTCTGCCCTGCCCAACTAGCAGACCGCGTCCTGCCTAGGCGCTGTCTGGCTAGGTGAGCTGAGGTCGCCCCGGCCCTGCACCTCGGCACCCTGAGCTCAGCCTCGTTCTGTTGGCTTAGGTGCCAACCAAAACCTCCGCCCACGCGTTAGCAACAAAAACTCCCGATAGCAGTGGTTGCTAAAGCGCAGAACCCGGCTAAGGGGTGTTTTCTTGTTGCTAAGGCGCAGATCCCGGCTAAAGGGTGTCTTGTCTGGC
>NZ_KV786035.1:4767-17180 GCF_001806795.1 Brevibacterium sp. HMSC22B09
TAAAGCGCAGAACCCGGCTAGAGGGAGTTTCCTTGTTGCTAAGGCGCAGATCCCGGCTAAGGGGTGTTTTCGCTGTGGCTCTGGAGGCAATACCGAAAGGGCACATAGAAAGGGGCGAGCCCTTTCGGACTCGCCCCTTCCTTAAACCTAAACCTCAGCCCCTAAGAGCTGCGGCCGGCTCACCCAATCAGAATGCGCGGGTGAGAAGTGCCTGCTTGACTTCGGCGATTGCCTTGGTCACCTCGATGCCGCGGGGGCATGCTTCGGTGCAGTTGAAGGTGGTGCGGCAGCGCCACACGCCTTCCTTGTCGTTGAGCACTTCGAGGCGCATTTCGGAGCCTTCGTCACGCGAGTCGAAGATGAAGCGGTGCGCGTTGACGATTGCTGCCGGGCCGAAGTACTGGCCGTCGGTCCAGAACACCGGGCACGACGTGGTGCAGGATGCACACAGGATGCACTTGGTGGTGTCGTCGAAGCGCGCACGGTCTTCCTGCGACTGCAGGCGTTCGTGCGTCGGTTCGTGGCCCGAAGTCACAAGGAACGGCATGATCTCGCGGTACGACTGGAAGAAGGGCTCCATGTCGACAATGAGGTCCTTTTCAAGGGGCAGGCCCTTGATGGCCTCAACCGTGATCGGCTTGCTGGTGTCGAGGTCCTTCAGCAGCGTCTTGCAGGCAAGACGGTTGCGGCCGTTGATGCGCATAGCGTCGGAACCGCAGACACCGTGTGCACAGGAGCGGCGGAAGGACAGCGAACCGTCCTGTTCCCACTTGATCTTGTGCAGTGCGTCAAGCACACGGTCGGTGCCGTGCATCGTGACCTGGTAGTCCTCCCAGTGCGGCTCGGAGTCCGTTTCCGGGATGAAGCGGGCGATGCGGAACGTGCACTCGAAAGTGGGGACTTCGCCGCCTTCTCCGGACACGCTCGACGGAAGGTCGATCTTCGATGCCGGTTCCGGGGTTTCGTTGTTCTCTGCCATCAGTACTTACGCTCCATGGGCTCGTAGCGGGTGACGATGACCGGCTTGGTCTCCAGGCGCATGCCGGAGATTCCTTCGGCGGTGCTGTTGGGGTCCAGGTAGGTCATCGTGTGGTGCATGAAGTTTTCGTCGTCGCGATCGGGGAAGTCCTCGCGGAAGTGTCCGCCGCGCGATTCCTTGCGGTGCAGTGCGGCAACGGCAACAGCTTCGGCCAGCTGCAGGAGGAAGCCGAGCTCAATGGCTTCGAGCAGGTCGAGGTTGTAGCGCATGCCGCGGTCGTGAATGCCGATGTTGTTGTAACGCTCACGCAGCTTGCCGATCACGTCGATGGCTTCGCGCAGGGTTTCATCGGTGCGGAACACCTGGACGTTGGCGTCCATGATCTCCTGCAGCTCAGCGCGGATGTCACCGACGAGCTCGGTGCCCTTGGAGTTGCGCATGGTTTCAACCATGTCGATCACCATGTCGGCTGCGTCGTCTGCGACTTCCTGCTGCTCGGCGGTCTTGGCGAATTCGGCGGCGTTGATGCCGGCGCGCTTGCCGAAGACGTTGATGTCGAGCAGCGAGTTGGTGCCCAGGCGGTTGGAGCCGTGCACCGAAACACATGCACATTCACCGGCTGCGTACAGGCCGGGAACGATCGTGTCGTTGTCAGCGAGAACTTCACCGGCGACGGTGGTCGGGATGCCGCCCATGCCGTAGTGGGCCGTCGGGAAGACGGGGACCGGTTCGGTGTAGGGCTCGACACCCAGGTAGGTGCGGGCGAACTCGGTGATGTCCGGCAGCTTGGCGTCGATGTGTGCGGGCTCGAGGTGGGTGAGGTCCAGCAGGACGTAGTCCTTGTTGGGGCCTGCACCGCGGCCTTCGCGCACTTCGTTGGCCATGGAGCGGGCCACGATGTCACGCGGAGCGAGGTCCTTAATCGTGGGTGCGTAGCGTTCCATGAAGCGCTCACCATCGGCGTTGCGGAGAATACCGCCTTCACCGCGGGCTGCTTCGGACAGGAGGATGCCGAGTCCAGCAAGGCCCGTGGGGTGGAACTGGAAGAACTCCATGTCTTCCAGCGGGATGCCGCGCTTGTAGGTGACAGCCAGGCCGTCACCGGTGAGCGTGTGCGCGTTCGAGGTGGTCTTGAACATCTTGCCGAAACCGCCGGTTGCGAACACAACGGCCTTGGAGCGGAAGACGTGGATTTCGCCCGTGGCGAGTTCGTAGGACACGACACCCGCAACGACCTTCTTGCCGTCGACTTCGTTGATGATGACGTCGAGGACGTAGAACTCGTTGTAGAACTCAACGCCGTGCTTGACGCAGTTCTGGTAGAGAGTCTGGAGGATCATGTGGCCGGTGCGGTCTGCTGCGTAGCATGCGCGGCGGACCGGTGCCTTGCCGTGATCGCGGGTGTGGCCGCCGAAGCGGCGCTGGTCGATTTTGCCTTCCGGCGTGCGGTTGAAGGGAAGGCCCATCTTTTCGAGGTCGAGCACGGCGTCGATGGCTTCTTTTGCCATGACTTCGGCTGCGTCCTGGTCGACGAGGTAGTCGCCGCCCTTAATGGTGTCGAAGGTGTGCCATTCCCAGTTGTCCTCTTCGACGTTGGCCAGTGCGGCGCACATGCCGCCCTGTGCCGCGCCGGTGTGGGAGCGGGTGGGGTAGATCTTTGTGAGCACTGCGGTGCGTGCTCGCTGGCCGGATTCGATGGCTGCGCGCATGCCGGCGCCGCCAGCTCCGACGATCACAACGTCATAGTCATGTACCTGCATAAGGTCTCTATTCTCCTAAGCGGCGGTCAGGCCTGGCAGAAGCTCGGCAGCAGCGACGGGTCTGCGCCGGTCGGGCAGGGGCTGAAGGTGAAGATCACCAGGGTGCCGAGCACAACGATGATTGCGGACGCCACGTAGAGGATGATCTGCAGCGTGACGTTGGTGCGCGGCTTTTCGGCGTAGTCGTTGATGATGGTGCGCATGCCGTTGGTGCCGTGGATCATGGCCAGCCACAGCATGGCGAGGTCCCAGATCTGCCAGAACGGGTTGGCCCACTTGCCGCCGACGAAGCCGAAGTCGAGGCCCTGGACGCCTTCGCCCATCCACAGGTTCACGATCAGGTGACCGAAGATCAGGATGACGAGGAATACTCCGGAGATGCGCATGAACAGCCATGCGAACAGCTCGAAGTTCGACTTGGTGGTCTTGTGGCGCTGGTATTCGGCGCGGGGCTTGGGGATAACAGGTGTTGTCATTGTGCTCAGCCTCCGAACGTGTGCATCAGCTGGCGGGGGATGAACGCAATCATCACGATCAGCCAGAGGACCATGACTGCCCAGAACAGTTTGCGCTGGTTCTTGGGGCCGCCCTTCCAGAAGTCAACGAGGACTACTCGCAGGCCGTTGAAAGCGTGGTAGGCGATTCCTGCTACCAGTCCGATTTCGGCGAACGCCATGAGAGGCGTTTTGTACGTTCCGATAACTGCGTTGTAGGCCTCGGGCGAGACGCGAACGAGAGCAGTGTCGAGCACGTGTACCAGCAGGAAGAAGAAAATGCCGACGCCGGTGACGCGGTGAGCGACCCAGGACCACATTCCTTCGTGTCCGCGGTACAGAGTGCCCGTTGACGCTTTGGCCACGGGTCATCCTCCATTTTGCGATTGCGTGTATAGCGTTTTGAATCTACGCCCGTTTCACAGTATTTTCCAATCTTCCGGATGTGCGGTTGATGGGTTCTCTGTGCGTCGCGCGCAGGTTCTTGTCAGCTGGCCGTTCGGTCGGTCGGCTGAGGATGCCTCTATTGTCTCATGTCCGGTTTCGCCGACACTCGCCGACTCCCGGCTATTTAGGGCATGTTCCCATGCCCTATCGGGCCTTCCTGACCTGACTTGCGTACGAGGTGGAGCTCCGGTCCCGAACCTGCCTCCACCTCGTGAGTGAGGTAGGGGTGGGCGGACCGTGAGAGAGCTGAGCGTGTCGGACCGGTGGGTGCCGGGTGTGTGCGAGACAATCGAGCGATGCTTTCTCGTTTCCACGCTGTTATTCCGGCCGGCGGTTCCGGCACTCGGCTGTGGCCGCTGTCGCGGCAGGATCGGCCGAAGTTCTTGCTTGATGTTTTGGGCTCGGGCCGTTCGATGCTGCAGGAAACGTGGGCGCGGATTGAGGATCTCGCGGTTGTCGAGAACAGGTGGGTTGTCACGGGCCGGGCGCACGCGCAGGGCGTGCAGGAACAGCTGCCGTCGCTTGGTGACCCGAATGTGATTGCCGAACCGTCGCCGAAGGACTCCGCGGCGGCCATCGGTTTGGCTGCAATGCTCATTCATCGGCGCGACCCAGAAGCTGTCATCGGGTCGTTTTCGGCTGACCATTCGATCACCAACCCGTGCGAGTTCCGCCGTGTTGTCGCGGAAGCCTATGCGGCTGCCGCCTGTGGGGACATTGTGACGATCGGCATCACTCCGACTTTCCCGTCGACCGCCTACGGCTACATCAAGGCGGGTAAGCGCCTGGGCCTGGCGGAAGCGCCGACGGCTATGCGGGCGGAGAAGTTTGTGGAAAAGCCTGCGGCCGACACCGCGCGCCGGTACACCTATTCGGGCCGCTACCGCTGGAATGCGGGCATGTTCATTGCTCGGGCAGATGCTCTTCTGGCCCAGTTCAAGGAGTTCTCGCCTGACCTGTACGCGGGACTGTCCGCAGTTGCCGACGCGTGGGGCACCGAGGACCACGAGGCGGTGCTCGCCGATGTCTGGCCGGGGCTGGAGGCCATTGCGATTGACTACGCGGTGGCTGAACCTGCTGCAGAGCAGGGCCGGGTTGTTGTGGTTCCCGGCGACTTCGGCTGGGATGACGTCGGTGATTTCGCGTCTGTAGCTCAGCTGCGTCAGCCCATTCCAGGTGAGCCGTCGAGTGTTTTTGCCGCTGGCGATGACGTGCGGCTCGTTGATGTTGATTCTTCCGGCCTTGTGTATTCGACGACGGAGCGGGCAATTGCGCTGGTCGGTGTGGAGAACATCGTGGTCGTTGACACCGACGACGCGCTGCTGGTCACCCGCCGTGCCGTGGCGCAGAGGGTGAAGGAAGCGGTGAAGCGGGCGCGCGAGCTCGGCTATGACGACGTTCTGTGAAACCAGAAGTGTGACCCCAGAGGCAGTCGGAAGCTGCCAGAGGTGGTCAGAAGTGTGACGCCAGAAGTCACTGCGGCGCAGGCTCATTTGGGCCCGGGCGTAGAATCGCCCGGATACACATTTGAACGGAGGCACAGTGATCCAGGCGGAAGTTGCGGCGTTTGCCGACGAACTGCGGGACTTTCGGCGTGATATTCACGCTCACCCAGAACTGTCGTATCAGGAGTTCCGCACCACCGAAAAGATCGCTGAGAGGCTGACTGCCGCGGGCCTTAAGCCTCGCCTGCTGGAGGGCACGGGACTCACGGTCGATGTTGGGTCCGGCCCGGTCAAGTGCGGTCTGCGCGCCGACATTGATGCTCTGCCCTTGGACGACCTGACCGACACCCCGTTCGCCTCGACCGTTCCCGGTGTTGCCCACGCCTGTGGGCACGACGTGCACCTGACCTCGCTCATGGGTGCTGCTCTCGTTCTCAATGAAATCGATCGTCGTCAGGGGCTGGGCGGAACGATCCGCTGTATTTTCCAGCCCGCCGAAGAGGTCACCCCCGGTGGTGCGCTCAAAGTCATCAATCAGGGTGTCCTGGAAGACGTCCCCGTCTGCTACGCCCTGCACTGCGACCCGGCTGTCGACGTTGGCAAGGTGGGTTCACGCATCGGCGCCATCACCGCGGCCGGTGACACCGTCATCATTCGCCTGCGCGGGCACGGCGGTCACACGTCGCGTCCGCACCTGACGGAAGACCTCGTGTACGCGCTGGGCAAGCTCGCCGTCGACCTGCCGGCCACCCTGCACCGACTGATCGACCCCCGCCACGCGATTTCTCTTGTGTGGGGCGCGATCGAAGCCGGCCATGCACCGAACGTCGTTCCCGGCGAAGGCCAGCTGATGGGAACGCTGCGCTGCCTTGACGTTGACGGCTGGAACCAGGTGGCTGAAGTTCTGCCGGAACTCGTGGACCGCATCGCCGGCCCCTACGGCGTCGAAGTTGAACTCGAACACCGCCGCGGAGTCCCGCCGGTGGTCAACACGGAAGACGAAGTTTCGTCAGCAGAAGCCGCCATCCGCCGTGAACTCGGCCCCACCTCGGTCCAGTTGACCCCGCAGTCAATGGGCGGGGAGGACTTCGCGTGGTACCTCACCCACGTTCCCGGTGCGCTCATCCGTCTGGGAACACGCACCCCGGGCGGCCGTACCTACGACATTCACCAGGGTGACCTTCTCATTGACGAGGACGCACTGCCGGTTGCCGTGCGCGTCTTCACGGCGCTCGCCCTGGAGCGCCTGGGCTTCCACGGCGAACCCTGATCGGCGGTTTTCCGCCTGCTTCTGCGGGAATCGCACAGCTGACGAGGCGGAGCTCACCTGGGTGCCCGGGTTGGGTTCCTGCTTGTGTCAGGGGCAGTCGTTAGACTGGCCGCGTGGATGAAAACCTGTTCCCGGTACCGGCCGGAGTGCACCCGGATGACCCGATTCTGCAGCTGCCCAAAGTCAGCCTGCACGACCACCTGGACGGCGGTCTGAGGCCAGCCACGATCATCGAACTGGCTGCCCAGTCTGACATCGAACTGCCAGCGGACGACCCCGAAAAGCTGGGGGAGTGGTTCCGCACTCAGGCTGATTCGGGAAGCCTGCCGGAATACCTCAAAACCTTCGGTGTGACGGTGGGTGTTCTGCAGAGCGCGGAAGCTCTCACGCGTGCAGCGCGCGAATGGACGCTCGACCAGGTGGCAGACGGTGTGTTCTACGCGGAATGCCGTTGGGCTCCGGAACAGCACGTGACCGGCGAACTCACCATGGACGACGCCGTGGCCGCGGTGGAAAAGGGCATGGAAGAAGGCGTGGCCATTGCAGCCCAGGAGGGCCGCACCATCATGACCGCGCAGATTCTGACCGCCATGCGCCAGAACGACAATTCGCTCGCGGTTGCTGAACTTGCGCTGCGTCACCGTGACAACGGGGTTGTCGGCTTTGATCTGGCTGGTCCGGAAGACGGCTACCCTGCTTCTGCGCACAAAGCAGCGCTTGATCTGCTGCGCGGTGAACTGTTCCCCACCACTCTGCACGCCGGTGAAGACGGCGGTCTGAGCAGCATGATGGATGCGATTGCCGCCTGCGGTGCTGTTCGCATCGGCCACGGTGTCGACATCGTGCAGGACATGCAGATCACTGACGGTGCGGGCGAAATCGGCCGTCTTGCCGCGTGGGTTCTCGACCGCCAGATTCCGCTGGAAGTGTGCCCGTCCTCGAACATTCAGACCGGAGCTGCCCGGTCGATCGAATCCCATCCCATTACGGGTCTGAAGGACCTGGGCTTCAACGTCACGGTCAACCCGGACAACAGGCTCATGTCGCAGACCTCGGTGACACGCGAAATGCGACTGCTGGTTGATCACGCGGGCTGGGACATCATCGACCTTGAGATCGCGACCGCCGCAGCTCTGCGTGCCGCGTTCATCCCGCTGGATGTTCGCGATCGCCTGCTGGAGGAAATCGTGATGCCAGGCTTCGAACGGATCGATCTGTGAACCGTCCCGGAAATTCTGACCGGCCCGGTGGTGGCGCCAGCCGCCCAGGTGACTGGCGCCGTGAAGAACGGGAGCGGCGCAAGCGCGGCGAACCATCGGCACTCCAACCGGCACAGCGGCCGGAAGTCGACCTTCCGCGTCGTCCGCTCAGCCTGGTGGGTGCGGTTGTCACTATGGTCATCCAAGGGGTCGCGCTGCTCGTTGCCGCCGGCATCTACGTGTACACCGGTCTGACGGGAGCGGGCAGCAGCCTGGGATCGCTTGTCGGCCTTGCGCTCATGTTCCTGCTGATGTCTGCATCCATGTTCGGTATAGCCAATGGCCTGTGGAAATACCGCCGGTGGGCTCGTCCGGCAGCAGTTGCGTGGAACGTTCTGCTGCTGTTCTTCGCCTGGTCTGTTCGGCCCGGTGTCTTCAGCGAAAGCGGAGACTACATGTTCTGGGGGCCGCTGATCCTCGGAATTGAAATGCTGGTTCTGATGTTCCTGCCGGCGACCCTGCGAGCCTATGACGAAGGTCTGCGCAGGCAGGACGAAGCCGCGCAGCGCGGCGCTGAATAAGCAGGCTGGATGGCCTAGCGCTGAATGAGCGCTTGGGCTGAAGGGCTCTGAAGCCTCAGCCGCCATGAACGTTTAAGAGTCAGCCGCCCTGCACGTAGTCGCCGCAGGCGGTGGCGAGCCCGTCTCCTTCAAAATCGCCTCCGGTGTCGCGCAGATTGCGTCCCGCGTCCTGGATTGCCCACCAGACTTCTGGTGAAGACAGCCATTCTTTGCGCAGGTCATCCCGCGCATCGGGGTCTTGAGCCAGTTTGTCGGCGGCGCCGCCGATCGTGTCCTGGGCGTTCTCTGCTGTGCAGCGCTCTTCGGAAGTGGGGCCGTCGGGGACGAGTTCGTCTTTCGCGTCCGGGGACTTCAGTGTCAGCGCGTAGTCGCCGTCGCCTTTCTCTTCAACCGTGAAAGTTCCGGTGATCAGTGCGAATGTGCCGTTGGCATCGACGGTGGATTTCGGTGCTGTGACTTTCACGCTGTCCTGTGCGCTGGGGCTCAGGGTGACGGAATCATCGCCGCGGGGTTCTTCAGCGGTCTGCATCCACGCCCACAGGTAGATGGGGTCTCCCGAATCAGCTGCCTCTGCGAGGCTCTGCCACAGGGGGTCTTCGTTCTTAGGCCCGCCGGGGCTGACGTCGACAAACTGGCTGCCGTCCGCGTTGTCATCAGTGCCTTCTTCGGTTTGCTCAGTGGCGCTTGGGGCAGTCGATGCTCCCTCTACGGGGCGTTCACTGTCGACGACAGTGCATCCGACCAGGCTGAATGCGGCAACGGCACCAAATGCGAGTAGGCGCTTCACGATGGCCTCCCAGGAAGACGGCAGTTCTCGGTTGATTCTACGTGGCGTGCGTCTCAGGCGCGCAGCGTGCGGCTGGGTCTTGCGGCTCAGTCCTGTGAGTCAGTCTTCGGAGTCGCGCATGATCTGCAGGTCAAAGGACGCGGACATGGTGCGCAGCAGGTCAGCCAGACGGCGAGTCTGCGCGCCGGTCATGCTGCTCATGAGTTCGTGTTCGCGTTCCAAGAAGTCCAGCATCGCTCCATCGACCTTGGCGAGCCCGTCCTCGGTCAGCTGCACTCTGACACCTCGGCGGTCTCCAGGATCGGGACTGCGGGTGACGAGACCGGCTGACACCAGCCGGTCAATCCGGTTGGTCATGGTGCCGGAGGTGACCATCATCTGCTCCGTCAGCTTTGACGGGGACAGCTGGTAGGGAGCGCCGGCACGGCGCAGGGCAGACAGGACGTCGAAGGACCACACGTCAAGACCGTGCGAGGCAAAGATGTCTTTGCGTGCCCGATCAAGCAGCTTTGCCAGTCGGCTGACGCGGGACACAACCTCCATGGGGGCAACATCGAGGTCGGGCCGTTCACGCTGCCATTCGCTGACAATCCGGTCGACTTCGTCCATGGCTCCATAATAGTTCGATCTCGAGATTCTTAACAACGAGCTAAATGAGCTGGAACACCTTCCCGGCCCTGTTTTCCTGGGAAAACCCAAAGTTTCGGACGTTGTTTACGTCCTGGATGTCCTTAAGCGCATCAGTGTTTTAAGGTGGGAAGCGTTGACAAGCTGCAAGATTGTCTGAACCCCGTGCCGGGTCATGAGGCTCGGCAGAATCAACAGAAGGACTACACGTGGATCTTTTCGAGTATCAGGCCCGTGACCTCTTCGAGGAGTACGGCGTTCCCGTGCTGCGCGCCGAAGTTGCGCAGACTCCAGAAGAAGCTCGGGCCGCAGCCGAAAAACTCGGCGGCGGTACGGTTGTCGTCAAATCACAGGTCAAGGTCGGCGGCCGCGGTAAGGCCGGCGGTGTGAAGCTCGCCAAAAACCCTGACGAAGCCGCAGCCCGCGCAGAGGAAATCCTCGGACTCGACATCAAGGGCCACATCACCAAGCGCGTCATGGTTGCTGAAGGCGCAGACATCGCAGAAGAGTACTACTTCTCGGTTCTGCTCGACCGCGCTAACCGCACCTACCTTGCTATGTGCAGCAAGGAAGGCGGCATGGACATTGAAACGCTGGCTGAAGAGCGCCCCGAAGCACTCGCCAAGGTCGAAGTCAGTCCGCTGACGGGAATTGACGACGCCACCGCGCAGAAGATCGTCGATGAAGCAGGGTTCGACGCTGAAACCGGTGCGAAGATCGTTCCCGTCCTCAAGAGCCTGTGGAAGGTCTACAAGGACGAAGACGCAAGCCTCGTTGAGGTCAACCCGCTGGTCAAGACCGGCGACGGCAAGATCGTTGCCCTCGACGGCAAGATGACGCTTGACGACAACGCTGAGTTCCGCAACGAAAACCTCGCGAAGCTCGAAGACGAAGACGCTGAGGACCCCCTGGAGCGCAAGGCAAAGGGCATGGGGCTGAACTACGTCAAGCTCGACGGTGAAGTGGGCATCATCGGCAACGGTGCTGGCCTCGTCATGTCGACCCTCGACGTTGTGGCCTACGCCGGCGAAAACCACGGCAACGTGAAGCCGGCGAACTTCCTCGACATCGGCGGCGGCGCCTCGGCAGAGGTCATGGCCAACGGTCTGGACGTCATCCTCGGTGACGAACAGGTCAAGTCGGTCTTCGTCAACGTATTCGGCGGCATCACGGCGTGCGACGCTGTGGCAAACGGCATTGTGAAGGCGCTGGAAATCCTCGGCGATTCCGCGACGAAGCCGCTGGTCGTCCGTCTGGACGGCAACAACGTCGAAGAGGGTCGTCGGATCCTCGAAGAGGCCAACAACTCGCTGGTCACCGTCGTCGACACGATGGACGGCGGCGCTGACAAGGCCGCTGAACTCGCCAACAACGCCTGATCGCCCGAAAGGACTTTCTCCATGTCGATTTTCCTGAACCAGGACTCCAAGATCATCGTCCAGGGCATCACCGGCGGCGAAGGCACCAAGCACACCGCCCGTATGCTCGCTGCAGGTTCGAACGTGGTCGGCGGTGTCAACGCTCGCAAGGCCGGGCAGACCGTCAGCCACAAGGACGCTGACGGCAACGACGTCGAACTGCCCGTGTGGGGCTCCGTCGGCGAAGCCATGGAAGCATCCGGCGCGAACGTTTCGGTTGCATTCGTTCCGCCGGCGTTCTCCAAGGACGCCGCAATTGAGGCCATCGACGCAGGCATCGGCCTGCTGGTCATCATCACCGAAGGCATCCCCGCACAGGACGCCGCCGAAATCTGGGCCTACGCCACCGAAAAGGGCAACAAGACCCGCATCATCGGCCCCAACTGCCCCGGCATCATCTCGCCCGGACAGTCGCTGGCCGGCATCATTCCGGCAAACATCACCGAGGCCGGCCCCATCGGCCTGGTATCGAAGTCGGGCACGCTGACCTACCAGATGATGTACGAACTGCGTGAGTTCGGCTTCACCACCTGCATCGGCATCGGCGGTGACCCGATCATCGGCACCACCCACATCGATGCTCTCGAAGCATTCGAGAACGACCCCGACACCAAGGCGATCGTCATGATCGGCGAAATCGGCGGTGACGCTGAAGAACGTGCTGCTGAGTACATCAAGGAGCACGTCACCAAGCCGGTTGTCGGCTACATTGCCGGCTTCACCGCACCGGAAGGCAAGACCATGGGCCACGCTGGTGCCATCGTCTCCGGTTCTTCCGGTACGGCTGCCGCTAAGGCTGAAGCTCTCGAAGCTGCTGGCGTGAAGGTCGGCAAGACCCCGACCCAGACCGCTGAATACATGCAGGAGATCATGAAGTCGCTGTGATGCGGCGACTGCGGGCGGTTGAGTGAACCGTCCGAGCGCTCAAGCTAGAAGCGTTGGGTGCTATTGACTGCAGAAACGGCTGTGGCCGAGTGGGAAACCACTCGGCCACAGCCGTTTTGTTGGGTTTTCTTCTCTGCTCTGCAGATTAGGGCTGGCGGGATGAGGTGCCTGGGTGGGTTGGGCGCCTTCTTTAGCTGGGGCACACCGGTTAGCAAGAGAAACTCCCGTTAGCAGTGGTTGCTAAAGCGAAGATTCCGGCTAAGCGGTGTTTGTGTGCGGCTAAAGCGAAGATTCCGGCTAAGGCGTGTTTTTGTTGGCCGAAAATGCGCCGGCCGAGGTGCCTGGCTGGCTGGGTGGGGCTGCCTGGCTGAGCTAGTGCTGTCCTAGTCAAAGTACGAGGTGCCGTTTCGGTCGGCACCGGGCCTCCACCTCGTTCTGTGGTTGGGACGGTGGAGGCTTGTCTGTTGGTTTGAGTGTGCCCTATACATGCCGCACACCGGTTAGCAAGAGAAACTCCCGTT
>NZ_KV786035.1:17200-19510 GCF_001806795.1 Brevibacterium sp. HMSC22B09
GTGCGGCTAAAGCGAAGATTCCGGCTAAGGGGTGTTTTTGTTGGCCGGAAATGCGCCGGCCGAGGTGCCTGGGAAGGCTGGGCGCCTTCTTTAGCTGGGGCACACCGGTTAGCAAGAGAAACTCCCGTTAGCAGTGGTTGCTAAGGCGCAGATTCCGGCTAAAGGGTGTCTCCGTGCGGCTAAAGCGCAGATTCCGGCTAAGGGGTGTTTTTGTGGGCCGAAAATGTGCCGGCAGGACAAAGAATGCGGCGGGGCGAGGTGCCTGGGAAGGCTGGGTAGTCCCGCATGGCTGGCAGAGTTACCTGTTTGGGCCTGCTGCTCAGACTTCGTATTCTTCGGCTTCGCGGACCGAAAGCACTGGGACTTTCGCGTTGAGGATGATCTTCTGCGAAATCGAGCCCATGAAGAGCTTGCCCACGGGGGAGCGGCGGCGCAGCCCGATGACGAGCATCGTCACATCGCTGCGGGCTTCGGCGAGTGCGAGCAGCTCCTCGGCAGCGTCATTGCCGCGCAGGTACTGCTTGACTTTGCCTTCGACCCCTTCGGACTTCATGTATTCGCGGGCCTTGTTCAGCTGGTCTTCGGTTGCGACTTCGCGTTCGTCTACCGCTTCGCCGACCCCGGCGTTGACAACGTAGAGGCTGTCGCCGGTTTTCTTGGCGAGGTCAACGGCTGCTGTCAGTGCTGCCTGGCCTTTTGTGCTGGGGGTGTAGCCAACAAGAATCGTCATGTCTCTAACTGTAGCTCTGCCGCGGAAGTTTCGGGCAGGCTCACGCAAGTCTCAAGCCACACCACATGCAAGACTCAACCCACGCCACCCACAAGCCCCACACACGACTCAAACCAAGCCCCACCCCACGCTCCACCCGCATCTCAGGCACAACCCCGACTACAGTGGGTGCCGTGGAACCCGATGTTGAAAGTCCCGCTTGGTTGTCTCACACCGAGCGTATGCGTGAGCTGTTTCCGGCTTGGCCGGATGGTTCTCCGCTGTCAGCTTTTGTGTCGCGCTACCTTCTGGGGCGAGTCGCCGGCCAGCTCAACATTTCGGGGCGTCCGGAGGTTCCACCTCGGCATCCGGTGCCGCTGGATGACGACGCGTCCTTCGTCGTGCTTGACGATGCCGACGGCTCAGTCACAGCGGCGGTCCTCGCCGCCACCACGGGAAATGTCACGGTTTATGCGGATTTCCTGCCGCACGCCCAGCGCCTGCGTGAGATGTTCGGTGATTCGCGGGTGAGTGTTCGTCCGCTGCCGGGCTTTCCGCCTCATATTTCTGCCGGCCTTGATGTGCGCGGCGCCCGCCCGGCGAAAGCCCTGCTGACCTCTCCGAAAGCCCAGGCCGCGGTGGCCGATTACGTTGCCGCGCTGCGCCCGGTGGTGGATGAGTTCATGGTCGTGGGTCGCGATAAGCACTTGTTCCGCGGCATTAATGCGGAGCTGGCGCGCGGTTTCGAGCGGGTCGATGTTTCGCCGGGCCGCTATAAGTCGCGAATGATCATCGGTTCGACTCCGGAATCCGGCATGGGGTTCAGCACAGCGCGGATTGAACCGCACCAGCGCACAGCGCGGGCGGATATTCCGGGTGTTCCCGATCTCGAGGTGTCCGCGTACGGGGCTTGTTTCGGCGGGCCGGAGATTGACGCGGGTTCCGCTCTGCTGCTGCGCGCGCTCGCTGAGCGTCACGCAGGATCGGCTAGTTCTGCCTCCACATCAACTGACGAGGTGCCTGCTGGCCGCCCGCGGATCCTCGACTTGGGGTGTGGCAATGGTTGGCTGTTGACGGCCGCCGCGCATGTTCTGGGGGCAAGGCAGGCGGTGGGCGCTGATGCGTCGGCGGCGGCGCTGGCTTCTGCTGAGCTGACTGCCGAGGCGGGTATGCCGGCCGGTGTTGACTGGCGTGTTGAGTACACGGATTCGGGGGAGGGGCTCCCGCAGCAGGCTTTTGATGTGGTGCTTCTCAACCCGCCTTTTCACGCTGGGCATGAAATTGAAAGCGATACTGCCAAGAGGATGATGCGCAGTGCCCACGCGGTGCTGCGGCCGGGCGGTCGTGTGGTCGTCGTGTTCAATTCCGCGCTGCGGTACAGGCGTGAACTCGAGGGGCTTTTCGGGCAGGACAGCGTCGAACAATGGGCGAGGGATCGCCGGTTCACCGTCCTGTCGGCGGTGAAAAGCTGACCACTTGATCCACCTCGTCAGCCTTGCCCTGCAGAGAAGCCCGGCTCCCAGCTGACGAACAGCTGGGAGCCGGGCTCCACCTCGGCCTTTCATAGCCGGCTAGCTGTACTGATCGGGGAGGTTAGTTAA
>NZ_KV786036.1:0-1465 GCF_001806795.1 Brevibacterium sp. HMSC22B09
GGCTCTTCCGGTTCTAGAGTGCGTTGACCCGGGCTGATAGCTGCCCGGAGTGGAGAAGACAGCGCAGCACGTAGTGGCCGAAGTTCCTAAACCCCAACCCGATACCGCGCAGGTGCTCGAGGCGCCCGTTGATCGCTTCGACCGGCCCGTTCGACGCGCGACCACGATCGAAAAACGCCAGCACCTGAGCCCGTTTCCGCCACAGCGTCCGCCCCAACTGAGCAAGCTCCTCAAGCCCTTCAGGTAGGCCCCTGCGCAGACTCTCGATCACCGTCTGCATGAGCTTCTTGCCGGTCTTCCGATCGGGATGCTCGTACGCATCGATGACGTCCTGGTAGACGAGGTACGTCACTTCCAACGCGACATGGTCATCATGCTCGACCCACAACCGCTCCAGCCGGTCCCTACCCTTCTTGTTCAGCAGGGACCTCCTCGTCAACAGGGTCCGTCGCCCCTGATACAGGAGGTCTGTCTTCCGGCCCCGGTGCCCATGGATCTGCTGCTGGAGCCGTTGTCTGCACGCAGTGAGTTTCTGCCCGGCGAGCTGGACGACGTGGAACGGGTCCATCACCGGCACCGCGTCCGGCAGCGCATTCGTGGTCGCGGTGTGGTAGCCGGCGAACCCGTCCATCGTCACGACCTCGACCCTGTCACGGAACTGCGGGGAACGTTCCTGCAGCCACGAGGTCACGACCTTCGCGGAACGGCCTGCCTTCACGTCCAGTAGCCGTGCTCGACCGGTCCCGTCGATGAGCGGGGTCAAATCGACGAAGATCGTTGCGAAGGAGTCCTCTCCTTGTCCGCGCACGTGTTTCCAGCAGTGCTCATCGATACCCAGGACCCGAACCCCGGCCAGATGAGTGGGATCGGCGTAGACAAGGGACTGTGCGGCAGTGGTGGCCAGCTGGTTGACGAGGTCCCAGCCGAGTCCGAGTGCCCTGCTGATAGCAGAGATGCTCATCTGGTCCTGGATGAGCCGTTTCAGGATCCAGGTCGTAGCGCGTTTCGTGGTCTTCGCCCCGGGTTCGGCCGCTTCGAGCTGGTGCTGAAAGATCGTGCGCGGGCACTGGGCGTGGACACACTGGTAGCGGGGCAGACGTACGTGCAGGCGGGTCGGGTGGCCGGTGATCGGGACATCCGTCAGCCGGCGGATCACGTGGTCACGCAGCCGGCCTTCAGCACCGCACTCGGGGCAGTACCCAAGAGGTTCTCGTAGTGAGGCTTCGATGACAGTGATGTCATCATCGGTGATGTGAGCGCCGGTGATGTGGATGCCGAGCTCGAGAGTGCGGCAAATGACATCAGCGACGGGACACGGCGCGGCAGAAACGGTAGATTGCACGACAGGGCCTTGGGTGAGAGACGAGTTGAGGAACTTCTATCTTCACCCAAGGCCCGCCCCTCATTCATCACCAACACCCGGCAGTCAGAGACCGCGTCACGCACTCTGAAACCGGAAGAGCCC